>NZ_CP013015.1:579651-612150 GCF_001577525.1 Candidatus Desulfofervidus auxilii
CTTATATCTCGAAAAATCAGGATACCTTACCAGAAGCCTCAACATCTTCTTGCTGTCTGTATCACCAATCTCTAATATCTCAGGAGATACTTCTAATAGCCTTTTTCGAAGCCTGTTTTGCAACCTTATCTTCTCATCTATCAGGGTTTGTTGATGCCGAGACAGAATCTTTAACTTTTCATTGATTTTTGTTGCCTTCTCTACCGCAATGAATGCCTTTTCATTTTCAGCGTCTAAATAATCTCTTAATTTCAGCATTTTTGCTAACATTTTTGCGTCCCTTTTATCGTTACGCCATTCTGCCCCAAATACATTCCGAAATTGTTTTAATTTTAAATTATCTACATTGTATAAGGTGAATCCGCTCTCTATAAGTATCCGATCAAATGGTGCTCCGTATCCATTCTTTCCTTCAATTGCAAATGATATTATCCCACCTTCTCTTTTCTCAATCTCTCTAAATTCTCTAACTGCCTTATAAAATTCACTGAATTTGTGTGCTATCTTCTGGTCATACAAAATCTGTTCTTCATCATCCATGATAATTATGTGATGATTATCACTGCCAATATCGATTCCTCCAGATAACCTTTTCACGCCTCACCCTCCTTTATGTTTGATATTTTATGGCTCTGCCAATACCTTTATCCCGTCTATAATAGCCACTTAAAGGCACCTTTCCATTAGACAGGGTATTGGCAGGAGAACATCCGGCAATTCAAACCGAGTCACAATAATTCAACATTATTGACTGACCCCGTTAGCCACAAATGTTCCCCTACCCATTTATCATTTATATCACATAAAGAAGGCTTCTTAATTTCATTCCCTATTTTTTACTCTCACTTTTAATTATAGACCCCAATTCCACTACATTTGGCTATTTCACTACTCACTGATTTAATGTTTTGGCATTTAGACATTTGGATTTCATTTGGTATTTGGATTTTGAAATTTGGATTTTTTAGACCATATTTAAACGTTTGTTCTTTTTGTTAAACTACTTATGGTCTGACTTTGACGTAGCCCTGAGGTAAAGACATAGGCAAAGATAAAAATTTTCCCCTGCCTTTACCTTAAACTCTACCTGTAACCTATTCTAGTAGTGTACATTTTTGGTCTTAGAGTAACAAATTTAGCCTCTTTTTCTTCCTTAACTGAAACAATTATATAAAGAAACCTACTTTACACCTTATTCTTTTTTTAAAACAAATGAGATAAATGTCACAAATATACCTACTAACTGGTAACTTCTTTACTTGATTTAATAAAATAGCTATTTCCCAATTTTTTATTGTGGCATGAAATTTGCTTGAAAATTGAGAATAACGGTGTTAAATGACAATAACAATAGAAAAAAGATGCGCATTTTAATTATCAAGATTATTGAGAATAAAGGAGCTAAAAGTGGAGTCTTCTGATAATATAGTCATGAATGCTGATGAAGTTTCCAGATGGCTTCGTATTCCCAAATCAACTCTATATAAATTGTGTAAGAAAGGACAAATTCCTTGTACCAAAATAGGAAAACACTGGAGGTTTGACAGGAGTATACTTGAAACTTGGTTTGAAGAAAAAGTAAGGGAAAAAAATAAAAAATAATGAAAATATTGACTTTATCACTACTTTATGGCAAAAGGATAAATAAATGAGCATCTTAGCAGGTTTACAAACACTTTTAAAGCCCATTTCTTTGAAGGCCTTTTTAAAAGGATTTGCCAATCGTCCTCTATTAGGTATTGATTTAGGCCAACATACCATAAAATTGCTTCAGTTAAAACTTAAAAATTTACAAATTTCAACCTTTGGCTCTTATATTTTACCTCCTGAAGCTATGACAGAAGGCGAAAAAAGAGATGAATATTTACTTACTGCATTAGACGGATTATTGCGGCAGCTCAAAATTAAGCAAAAAGAAGTAGCTTTATGTTTACCTTCTAAGTATGTGATTATAAAGAAGATAGAATTACCTCGTATGGAAAAAAAAGAAGAAATAGCCTCAGCCGTTTTTCGAGAGGCAGAACAATATATTCCCTATGAATTAGAGGATGTAAATATAAGTTATCAAGTAGTCTCAGAAGAAGCAGAAAAATTAGATAGAATGGAAGTTCTGCTGGTTTCAGCAAAAAAAGATATTATTAATCACCAAGTAGCATTAATAAACGAAGTAGGTCTTATACCTTATGTAATTGATGTAGAAAATTTTGCCCTAGTTAATGCTTATGAAGCATGTTATGGAAAAACTCCAGGACCTCTAGCTATAATAGATGTTGGTGCCAGTAAAATAAATATAGTGGTGGTGGAAAATAATATTCCTATTTTTAACCGTGAGGTACCTATTGGAGGAATATACCTAACAAAAAAAATTCAGGCTAATTTAAATATAGATTATGAAGAAGCTGAAAAGATTAAAATTGAAGGAACTTCTGATAAAAAACTTTTATCTGCTCTTAAAGAAGTCTTTGTTACAGTAACCCAAGAGTGGTTACAAGAAATAACTGCTGCCTTAAATTTTTTTGAAAGTAGCACAAAAACAAAAATAAATGAAATTTTTCTCTGCGGAGGTTCTTCCAGAATAGAAGGTTTTTCTGAAATTTTAGAAAAATCTTTAAAAAAGAAAGTGCATAATTTCAATCCCTTTAATACACTCAGATATGATAGTAGCCATTTTGACCCTGCTTATTTAGAATATTATAATTCTCAAATTCCAATAGCCTTTGGTCTTGCTTTAAGAACTATGGTAGAAAGATGATTAAGATAAATTTACTTCCCAAGGAAGAAATTAAGGCAGTTCCAGATATCAAGCGAGAAGTCTCCATTGTTTTTTTATTTTACATCCTTTTGATATTGGTTGGTGCTTATTTGTTCATAAATATTAACGGTAAGATCTCAACCCTTAAAAAAGAGTTACAATCAGCCCAAATAGAACTTGCCAAATACAAAGATATTCAAAAAAAACTAACTGATTTGAAAAAACAAAAAGAGATTATAGAACAAAAAATAAAGGTAGTTTCTGTTTTAGAAAAAGAAAGGAAAAAAGCGATAGAAGTTTTAAATGCTTTAACTGCTAATTTTTTAGTAAACAAAATGTGGTTTGAAGAACTAACTTTAGAAGGAAATCAATTGAGTGTTAAAGGAATAGCTTTGGGTAATGAAACAGTAGCAGAGTTTATGGAACGATTAAAAAAGATACCTTACTTCCAAGTGGTAGAACTAATTAAAACCGAAAAGAAAAAAATTGCTGAATTAAACTTAACCAAGTTTACTCTAAAGTGCAATATTAGGATAATAGGAGAAAAGGTTTAGTGTTAGAAAAACTTCAAAGTTTACCTTTATCTAAAAGAATCCTGATTTATATTCTTATTCCCATTGTGGCTGTGATACTTTTTTGGAATGGGTATTATTCTCCCTCCATGACTAAAATTAGAGGTCTTAAAGCAAATTTAGAGCAAACTACTAAAAAATTAGAAGAGGCAAAACTTGCCCAAAAAAAATTAAATCAATTGAACAAGGAAATAACGGAAATTGAGAAAAAATTTTATGAAGTAGGACGCCTTTTACCTACAGAAAGAGAGATCCCAGGATTACTTCGCAATGTTTCTAGCTTGGGCAGTGATGCTCATTTAGACTTCCTTTTATTTGAACCTCAGAAAGAAATAATAAAAGACTTTTATGCAGAAGTACCTGTTCGTCTAAAACTGGAAGGTGAATATTTGAATATGGAAAACTTCATTAAAGAATTATCTGAGTTACCCAGGATAATTAATGTGTCTAAGCTCAAATTTAGTAACCCTAAAATGACAGAAACTAATCTAAAATTAAAAGTAGACATGCAAATTCTTACTTATCGCTTTATTCCTAAAGCAAAGGCGTCAGCTAAAAAAGGAAAAAAACAAGGTAAAAAGTGATGAAATCATATAAAGTGGGATTAATTGTATGTTTTTTGTTAAACCTCTTTTTTATAAAAATTAGTAGTGCTAGCCACATAGACCCTTTTAGGCCATTTATCAAATTAACAAAGGAGACTGCCAGCCCGGAAAGTCTGCTTCCTATCCAGAGATTAAAGCTCTCTGAAATAAAATTGACAGGAATTATTTGGAATACAAAGAATCCTTTAGCCTTGATAGAAGACCCAGCAGGAAAAGGTTATGTTTTGAAAAAAGGAGACCTTATAGGTCCTTCTGGTAAGGTAAAAGAAGTAAAAAAAGACAGAGTTATTATTGAAGAAAGCTATATAGATATATTTGAAGGTAAAAAAACAAGGTTTGTAGAATTAGTTCTGCCCCAAAAAGAGGAGGCCATTTTGCCATGAAAAAATTTATGTGTTTTATAATTTGTTTTTGTTTGATGGGTTTTGGCCAAATCCTAGCTAGTGAAAAGGCAACATTCATAAAAGAAGTTGAAGTCAAGACCCAAGCCAAAGAATTAAAAATACAACTTGTGGCCAATGGCCCTATTTCTGACTATGTTTCTTTCAGTTTAACCAAACCAGCTAGATTGGCAATAGATGTCCCCTTAATGGATTGCAAAATTCCTAGAATCTATCCATTAAATAACCCTATTTATCCTCGTTTACGTTGGGCACCCTTCAAGGGGAAATTGCGTTTCGTTATTGACTCTAACTTAAAACAACTCCCTCCTTATAAAATCTCTGCTCAAAACAACAGATTGGAAGTATTATTGCCTTTGGAAAAACCTTCTTTACCATTAATAGCTGTGAAGGCCATAGATTTTGAACAAATATCGCCCCAAAAATGTCGGCTGGTAATAAGTAGTGAAGGGGAACTACAATATGAAGTTTCCCATCCTAAATTGCATACTATGCTCTTACAATTAGACAATGTAAAAATGCCTTCTTATCTCTTGAGGGAACTGGAGACAAAACACTTTCCCTGTGGTATAGAACAAATTCTGCCATATTCTATAAGTAAGAACAAAGTAGGAATAGAAATAAAATTAAAAGAGAGAATACCTTTTAAGATAGTAACTACAGAGGAACATTTATATCTTACCTTCACTACTTCTGGCAAAAAAGTAAAGGAAGCTAAGAAAGAAGAGTTGAAACCAGAGGTCTCAAAAAAGACAGAACCTAAGGAAGAAAAACCTCAGGAAGTAGTTGAGGCAGCCTTGTCCGTAAAACCAGCTTTTGTTTCCCTATTTGCTCAAAAACTACCTACTGAAACCCAAATCATCTTCCCTGGTAGGATAGGAGTGTTTACAGGACAACCTATTTCTTTAGATTTTCAAGATGCAGACATCAAAAATGTATTTAGAATCTTGGCTGAGGTAAGTGGTTTTAATTTTGTGATAAGTGAAGGAGTAAAAGGAAAGGTTACTTTAAAATTAGATAATGTGCCGTGGGATCAAGCCCTTGACTTAATTTTACAAACCTATAGTTTAGGAATAGTAAAAAGAGGGAATGTATTGCGGATTTTGACTCTTGAAGACCTGAAAAAGGAACAAGAAAGATTGATTCAAACCCAACAAGCATTAGAAAAAAAGAAAGAATCAGAACCGTTAATCACAGAAGAAATCCAGGTGAATTATGTTAAGGCTGCTGATCTCATAAAACAACTTAAAGACATCAAAACTAACCGTGGGAAGCTTACTTATGACGAAATGACTAATAGAATTATTATGACAGATGTAAAAACAGCCCTTAAAAAAGCCAGGGATTTAGTAAGAAGCCTGGACATTGCTCCAAGACAGGTGATGATTGAAGGTAGAATTGTAGAAGTAAGTACTGAATACACTAAAGACTTAGGAATTCAATGGGGACAGCATTTTTCACATACCATGACTGAAACAAGTAATATCATTGAAACTAGAGGCGGAGCAGGTGGAGGAGATAAATTTGAGTTTGAGATGGGAGATAGAGAGTGGAAGGGAAACATCCCTCTTATTGTCAATCTCCCCCCAGAAGGAGCTTATGGCGGACTTGGTTTTACTCTTGCCCATTTAGGAAGGGCTTACACTTTAATATTAGATGCAAAGCTTCAAGCTATGGAAAGCGAAGGGAAGGTGAAAATCCTTTCAGTTCCCAAAGTGGTCACTATGGACAATCAACCTGCTCTTATTTCTCAGGGCTTACAAATTCCTTACCGCACTACTTCTGAAGCCGGGACTTATACCCAATTTCAGGAAGCAGTCTTAAAACTGGAAGTCACCCCTCATATTACCCCTGATAAAAAGGTCAGGTTAGAACTTAACCTACATAAGGATTCTCCGGGTATCCGACAAGAAGGTATGGATGCTATCCCTATTGAAAAAAAGGAAGTAAAAACTACTCTTTTGGTGGATAATGAAGAAACCGTAGTAATTGGAGGTATCATCACCGAAACAAAAGAAAGTAAAGAAAGTAGAGTGCCCTTTTTTTCTCGTGTTCCGCTTTTTGGCTTACTTTTTCAAAATAAGATGCGAGGGATTGCAAAAAGGGAGCTTCTTATGTTCATTACCCCAAGAGTAATAGCCCAAAAGGCAAGCATTCAAGAAAATTCCTTTATAAAAAGCGCTTATTGATGCGAGTAGGTTTCTTCTTTTCTGGTGGTGCAAGTAGTTTAAAAGCTGCTTATCAAAGTGAGCTTCATGGGGAAAAATACCACATCGTATTTGCCTTGACAGATAAACCACAGGCTAGTGGTATTAAATTTTGCCAAGAGGTCGGGTTACCAGTTATAGTTTTGGATTATAAAAAATTTTGCCAAGAAAGAAATTTAAATTATCGGAATCTAAAAGACCGTTTTTTCTACTTTGAGGAAGTCCTAGAGAGAATAGCTGATTTTAAAGCAGATATTATTGGCCTATCGGGATTTATGTTGATTGTGACTGAACCATTATTATCTGTATACAAAAACCGCATTTTTAATATTCATCCATTCCGTTTAGATATTCTATCTGGTCCCCAAGTAGAAAGATTAGATGTAGGAAATCTGATGCCAGAGGAAGTAGAAAAATTAGTAAAAATGAACAAATTACAACGTAAATATAAAGGTGAAGACGCTGTTTATGACGGTATGATTTCAGGAGAACCTTATGCTCAATCTACTCTCCACATTGCTACCGCTTTATTTGACGAAGGGCCAATTATAGTTATGTCTAAAAAAATCTATTTTGATCAACAATGGGTTAAACGCTGTTTAAAAATGCGTAATTTTAGACCTTTGCGAACAAAAGCCGATGCTATTCAGGAGCAAATGAAATGGGAATGTGATGGCCCTGCTTTTATTAAAGGCTTAGAACTGGCAGCAGAAGGACGGATAGTCGTAAAGAATGGGACTGTTTTTCTAGATGGCACACCCCTCCCTTATAAAGGTTTTCAATTAGAAGATTAAAACTTAGTAAGTTTCTTTTCTTGGGGAAAACTCCTGTTGTCCCCAGCTTTCTCTAATATTCCTATAGCCCGATAATCTTTTGTAATTCTTATTGAAAAAATAGGTTTACTTGAATGCACTCTTTTAAAATGGAGACTTGGATGAAAGAGATCTTTTTGAAAAAAAAATTAAAAACCTCTTTACTTTTCTCTTTAATTTCTTTTGGGAATCTCTTGTAAGATTTCCAAAATTTTGTCGTAGTTCTGGAAATCATAATTTATTAAAATCTAAAATTTCTGTTTTTCCTTCTTTAAATTCCTTTAGCGCTTCTTCAGCAAGCTTTTCTAAGACATCTTCAGATTCTGCAAAAAGTTTATCCCATTTTCTCTCTGCTTCTAATTCTTCCAATATCCACTTAGCAAAAATATTCTGTTCAGCCTCAGATAACTTTTTTATTTCATTAAAAGCTTTTTCTAAAAGAGTGCTCATTCTATTCCCTCCAATATTTTTTAACTTTTCCAGTTTAAAACTTTTAAAAATTTTTCAATCTAACGACAAAGCTCACTTGCCGACAAGACGCCAAGCGGCGCCAGCGGATTGGCGGTCTGATGGAGTGATTTGTTAGCGGATAGTTATTGTTAAATACTATTACTTCCACAACATTTTTTGTATTTTTTGCCGCTACCACATGGACAAGGATCATTCCTGCCAATCTTTTTCGATATTGCTGGCTTCTGCGGATTAAGCAACTTCTCCAGATCAGAAATATCCTCTGGTTTATCAGGCTCAAATCCTATAATATAATGCCATCCATGCTTTGCACATGTTTCAGCCACATACCTTGCCTTTTCATATGTATGAACACGAACAACAATTGGTCTTTTTTCCGATCCTAATTTTGCCATTTATTTGCCTGTCATATTTGTTTTATTTCTGCGCTAACTTATTTCCTATTTTTTATATTACATGTTTTTTTCATATCAAAATCTGCCCTATTTGTCAAAGAAAGTTTTTTAAAAGAATGGAAGATGGTTGAGGAAAGGGCCATTAAGGCCTTGTGTTTGCGCCATAGGTCTTACAGGACAAAAAGGGCATATCTAGCTTGGCTTGCCCGGTTTTATGGTTGTGGATTAAGGTTAAGTGAGTGTGTGAGACTATGTATATTGGAATTTTATCCAAAAAGTCGCGGATTTTGGGATATTGAAAATTTTTGACAGAAGAGAGGATTTTTGCTACTTTCAATTCTGTGAAAGGGTGGAGTAAATTTGTTTATTGTTGGGGGAAAGGTATTCCTTATAGGATTAAATGGGCAGTAACATTTTTGCTTCTAATAGGTATTTTCCTTTGGCAAATTAAAGTTCCATCAATCAGGTATGTTTTTCTTTTTAGATTATACTATCTCCCCATTTTCATGGGCAGTCTTTTGGGTGGGTTAAGAGGGGGCATTCTGTTTGCCACTTTAAGTTCATTTTTTTCATTTTGCGTTTCAAATCAGTTTTCTTTAGACAAGCTAGACTTTTTATTTGAAATAATATTATTTTACTTTTTTGGTATCATAACCGGATTTTTAGTAGATAGAGAAAAAAAAGAGAAAGAGAGGGCAAAAGAGGCCGAGGATTTGGCCTTGTTAGGAAAGGCTGCTGCCGCTATTGCCCATGAGTTGAGAACACCTTTGGTAGTCATAGGAGGGTTTTCCCGAATTGTTCAGAAACAACTCCCACCTGAATCACTTTCTTGGAAAAAATTGGATATCATCCTAAAAGAAGCAAAATGGATGGAGGATATAATTCAAGGTATTTTAGACTTTTCTAAACCTCTTGAGTTAGAACTAAAACCAACAAATATAAAATCTCTTATAGAAGAAGTTGTAAGTTTAGTTGCACCTGAAAAAGAGAGGAAAATCCAGGTAAGATTTGTCAATCCTATATTGAAAGAAATAAGGCTAGATCCGGATAGATTTAAGCAAGTCTTGATAAACTTACTTAATAATGCCATCCAGGCCTCCCCGGATAAGCCTGTAAAAATAAATGTATTTTTTACTGACGAGTCAATGATTATTGAAATAATAGATCAAGGACCAGGTATACCAAAAGAATATCAGGCTAAAATTTTTGAACCTTTTTTTAGTACCAAGGCAAGAGGAACTGGCTTGGGCTTAGCTATTGTGAAAAAAATAATTAATGCTCACAAAGGAAGCATTTCCTTTAGAACATCTCCAGAAAAGGGCACTACTTTTGTAATTACCATTCCTACAAACTTATAAAGCTTTTCTCAATCAATAGGTTCGGAAACATCCGAAAACAAATCTTGTTCAAAAAGCCCTTTGAATGCTTTAAAAACAGCACCCGGAAACCCATCTCCAATACGTTTCCCTTGCAAAGAAACAACAGGTAAGACATCAATAGTGGTGCCCAAAAGTAATATTTCTTTGGCTTCATAAGCATCCTCTAAAGAAATAGGACAAAAACACACACCTCTTATGAGTTTTGTTTTTACTAACTCTTGGGACAGGAAAAAGGCCCTTTTTAACGTTATCCCTTCTAAAATCCTATTACTTTCTGGAAACTTCAAATACCCATCTGTTGAAACTATCCCTACGCTTTCTGTAGCCCCCTCTGCAAGATAACCATTTTCATCTAGCCCTATTGCATAATCTGCCCCCTTTTGTATCGCTTCTTTTTTCATCAAAACATTGGGCAGATAATTACATGATTTGATTTGGGCAAAAAACCCAGATTTTAAGGGAATTTTACTTATTATAGCCTTAACACCCTTTTGGAGATGCTTTTTATCAGGGGGTAACCATTTGGTAATGACAATATAAAGCTGAGTGCCTATACTTTCAAAAGGGTTTACACTAAAACCTCCTGGTCCCCTAGATAGAAAAATGCGGATGACACAATCTTTTACCTGGGCAGCCTTTATTGTTTCTCTGATTCTTTGTTTCAATTCAGGTAAAGACAAAGGAAATTCTAAACCAATCCCTTGAGCCGATTTCTGTAAACGTTGTAAATGAGCTTGGAACTGATAAATATAGCCTTTGCAACACTTTATAACTTCAAACACCCCATCTCCTCTATGGACTATGTGGTCATCTATAGGAATCCACATTAAACTTGGTTCAGTTACCACACCACCCAAGAGGCTAGAATACATAGCCAAATAAGACTGTTGGTGAGAATATTTGATTGTTTTTATTTTTTCTAAAAATTTTTCTGGACTAAAAACCTCAACCATTTTATTCTTTTAAACCGTCCTCAAAATAAGGTCAAGTTATAGACAGGACTTTCCCCAGAATTTTTAAAAGCTTTCTCAAAAGAAAGGTAAGGTGAGCTCCTCAAAACCGGAATAACTTTAAAAGAAAACGGTCAAATATGGTAACTGACCTTACGCACGGTATAAAAATCATTTTTAAAGGTTGCGGTCAAAAAACTGACCGCAACCATACAAATATTTTTAGGGCTGGGCTGTCAAGGAGTGCTCGCTCGCCTGCCGTCAGGCAGGCATTCCGCAGCTCGTTGTGCTCCTCCTTGACAGAAAATCAGCCAAATCAAGTATAAAAAATTCTCTCTCCTATAGCTTCACCTAATAAGACATTTTATTCCTTTCAACTAACTCTACTTTTTAAAAAGCAGATTGCGAAGTGCCATCAAGACTGGCGAAAGCCACCCTGAAGGGCTTGGTCTTGATGGCTTAACGGAGCAATCTGCTAAGCTATAAAATAAATAGGTTGGTGAAGTTAACCTTGAGGTATTTTCTTATTCCACTTATTGAACGCAAAAAATCCTTAATTCATCCCTGCCTGTCGGCAGACAGGCAGGGATGTTTTTTAAAGATTAACGCCTAAATTTTGGGGAATGTCCAAATTTAATTTTTTTCTTGACATTTTAATTTACTCAGCGTACAATTCTTGAAAAGCTAAATTATGGGAGGGCAAAATTGTGAGAAAAGTCTTTATTTTTTTAATATCAATTCTAACATTTATAGGAATTTTGGAAAATGTTATGGCTGGTGTTGTAAAGTGGTCTCAACCCCCTCGTATGGATCAATATGGTTATGACTTTTCTTCAGAGACTCAAGTACCATCTAAAGTAGCAGACGATTATCTTTGTAAAAGTGGACTTCCTGTAATTGGAATTACTTGGTGGGGTTCTTATTGGAATTCGGGTAATTGGTATCCTTATAACAACAGTAACCATTGGGGAGACCCAGCAAATGTTCCCCCTGGGACAGTGAATGGATTTATTATTCGTTTCTATAAGGATGTGCCTGCAGGTACAGGTACTCCTCCCTATAGCCACCCAGGTGATTTGCTTTATAAAGAAACATTAGATTTTAATTTGGTAAATGAGAAATATTATGGTCAAATTGACCACGCAGACGGAGAACTAGGGGTAGGAACTGATATAATTGAAACTGTCTTTCAATATCATGCCACATTGCCTATTCCCTTTGACCAACAAGCTGACAATATTTATTGGCTTTCTATTCAAGCCATTGACCATGATGGTAAGCCCATTCAATGGGGCTGGCATGAAGCAGAGAACCTTTGGCATGACAATGCAGTTCAGTGGGGCACATTTTTTAATGGCGGAATGGAGAATTGGAACATTCTTACCGATAAAGATATGGCCTTTCAAATAGAAGTAGTCCCCATTCCTACTACTTTATTGCTTCTAGGTACTGGATTGCTTGGCATCCTGACCCTGGGAAGGAAATCACGTCAAAGTTAATTAGCTAAAAAGAGATCAAATAGAGATTAGGAAGATTGCTCAGAACAAGGTTAGAATTTTTATCTAGGTTGAAAGTTAATGGAGATTATAGGGGTTGGTAGAGGCAGTTTCTAGGTTTGGGTTAGGTGACAAAAGGGAAAGACTGTTATTAAAACAAAAGATATGTAAGGGAGAAAAGATGTTACAAAAAACACAAAAAGCAACATTTAAGGTTTTAATTTCATTGGTCATATTCTTTTTCGCTTTTGCTCTGGCAATGGCTGACAATGCCGTGGCTGAGGAGTTGACTGGGCCTCCTGAAGGCAAGGTTCCGTCCGTTGAGGCCGAGGAAGTCGAAGAGGGCGTACCGTTGTTCCAGGAAGGAGAGGATAAGCCACTACCACGTCCAACCCATCCGCCTATCCATCAGATCCCGCCGATGCCCATGCCTACTGAACCTCCCCAGGGAAGGGGAATGCCTTTAGAACCTGGAGTGGGAATCATTCATGATTTAAAAACAGGAAAAACAATCACTGTGCCAAACAATCTTACTATACCAAACGATACCTTAATGCAAGATCAAGGTGGTGGTTATAGTGGAGCTGATGGGGGTGGTGGCATTGAAAATCTGTTAACCTCTTTTGGTACCATGATCAGAACAGAGAGTGTTGAGGATTTCCCTTGGCGGATGAATGTTAAGCTTGTAATGCGATTTGGAAGTGACTGGTACGTTTGCTCCGGCACCATGAGAGATGCCGAGGTTGTCCTTACCGCAGGCCATTGTGTATACGATTATGATGGAGAAGGTTGGGCTGATGAGATCTACGTCTATCCGGCGTATGATGGAGATACTTTTCCTATTGGAGCATATGGATATGGTTATGCTTCAAGGCTTGGCTCATGGACTGGATGGACTGAACATGGTGATTTGAACTATGACATTGGTGTAATTGAAATCCAAAGGGCTGTCGGCATGCTCACAGGACTGATTGCCCACATTAGCTATACAGTAAATTGATAAAAGGGTTTATTAATTTAATTGGTAAATACAAAAGTAAAGGGGGTGAGAAGCAATGAAAAAGCAAGGATTGTTAGTGTTATTTTTGATAATTGCGCTAATCTTCTTTATTGGGCTACCATCTGTTATGGCAGTAACTGATACCTTTTATGTTGAAATGGGCTCAAATAATGACCTTATTTCAGGTGGTGGCAGCGGATACGAGAATGGGACATGGTATTATTACCCAAATACTAAATGGTGGAATCAGTGGTTTTACAATGCACCTTTTGACCTGGACCGCTGGAAGGTAATTGACATTTCCTTTAATATAGAGACTACTGGGCTGGGAAGTGCGGCCGTGGTTGCTTACAATTGGTCAACACCTGAGTGGTCTGCCCTTGGTTTAAATCGGCCTCCTCTTCCAGAAGATGTACCCACTCCTGAGTTAGAAGAAAAATATATAGAACGGCATATTTTCCTTATAGAGTCCGATTGGATACCTCCGTCATTTAGGGTTGAAGACCACTTTGAAATTCTAGACTATAATCCTGAATGGGTCTCCATTGATGTTCGGGGAGCTAATTTCAGGATAACTGATGGCGTAATAGATCACCGGTGCGTCCCTATTCCCAGCACCTTGCTGCTTCTAGGATCTGGTTTTATTGGGTTGATTGGCTTTAAGAGAAAATTATTTCGGGGATAGTGAATGTGGATAAGTAGTTAAATTAGTGAAAATATAAGGGAAAAAGGAGGTGAAAAAGATGAAAAGATTGTTAGTTGTAGCTGTGGCATTGTTTATGGTATTGGGGTTGGCAAACCCGGTAAGAGCGGACTTAGTGTTTAACCTTGATTTTGGACAGGATAGCAATTATGAGAATTATTGGGAGTTGAATCCGGGTGAGACTGTATCAATAGATATCTATGTTTCTAACGTACCTGATCCTGGTCTAATAAGTATGGGTTTTGATCTTGTTTATGATCAAACTCAACTTGAGGTAGTGACTGCGGATATTGACAGTACAAATTGGTATATGGGTGGTGTTCAACACACTACTCCTGAAATTGAGATGAAAGGTGGCCGTGTGGAGCCAGGTCTTTCTGGTGATAATATTAAGCTTGGAACAATCGAATTTAAGTGTGTGGCTATGGGTATCAGCGAACTCTGGTTGTATGACAGTGATCGGGGAGGCAATTATGATGATTTTGTCTTAGTTGGCGGGACGGTGCTAGATGAGCAGATTGTTAGTGGAGTAAATCTGGCCGAGGTCAACAATGTCCCCATCCCCAGTACCTTGCTCCTTTTGGGTACTGGACTAATTAGTTTTCTTGGTTTAAGCCGAAGGAGGATTGCCGGTTAAAGAGAAAAGTCATTATAGGAGGTGGCTAACCTAAAGCCAACCTCCTATAATGGCTACAAAAAACACCAATTGGATTAGATTTTCCTAAAGAGTTTCAGTGCTGCAAGTGACATGCCAGGATGAGAGAGGAGGATTATACTACATAAGTTCAATAACTTACCGATGGGCACTTGTAAGAGCTAAAGGAGGTATTATGAAAAAATTATTAGTGTTTTCCTTTGTGGCCATTTTTCTGATGATGGCCGCAGGTGCACAGGGAACAAATGGAGGTACTGGTAAATGGCTTCAGCCTCCAGATATGGAGTATGGAGTAAATATAAAATCCACTGAGTCAGAGCCCATTGTGGCCGATGACTGGAAGTGTGAAGACCCAAGGGAAATAGTGAATGTCCACTTCTGGGGCTCTTATATTGGCTGGGAAAGAGAGAATCCTGAGCCACCACTTCCTCCACCTGGAGTGAACGCCTTTATCATCCGTATTTATAAAGATGTGCCTGCCGGGGCCGATCCAGACTTTCCCTATAGTCACCCAGGCGAGCTTCTTTATGAAAAAAGGGTAACAGAATTTAAAGAAAGGTATTATGGTACAATTACTCATCCAGATGAAACCTATGAGCACAAATTTTATTATAGTTTAGATCTTCCTGAACCATTTTATCAGAGGGAAGGAACTGTTTACTGGATTTCTATTGCCGCGGTTATGCCAGATGGCAGCGAATTCCCCTGGGGATGGGAAACCTCTACAGCCCACTGGAATGATAATGCCTGCCGATATTGGTTTTACAATAACTATTGGGAAGAAATTTTGCCTTCACAGCTTCCTTCTTGGTATCAGGAACATTACAGAACCGTAGACATGGCCTTTGAGCTCACAGTAGAATTTGAGCCACCGCCGCCCTTGGAGCCTATAAAGTGGCAGCAAAGACCAGACATGGAGCAAGGGGCAAACATTATCTCCATTCCAATTATGCCTTCACAAAAAAACCCTGTAGAGCGGGGCACTGTGGCTGATGACTGGCTCTGCTTAGATGCCAGCCCTGTCTCTGACTTACATTTCTGGGGTTCATATCCAGGCTGGGAAGAGCAAAACCCAGGACCGCCTATGACCCCTCCACCAGGGGTAGAAGCATTCAGAATCCAGGTCTATTCTAATGCTCCAGCCACAAGCCCACAAGATTTCAGCCGTCCTGATAAGCTGTTGTATGAGGTCTGGGTTAAGGACTTTACTGAAACCTATGTAGCAAGTATCTTTCACTTCTGGGATGAAAAATGGGAACATAAGTACCGCTATGATTTAGACCTCCCTCGTATCTTCTGGCAAAAGCGGGATAAAATCTACTGGCTAAATATCTCGGCAATTCCTAAAAATCCTGATTACCTTTGGGGCTGGGAGAGCTCCATGGACCGCTGGGGTGATTTTGCTGTAAAGGGCTGGTATTTAGACCCGGATAATTGGTGGTGGGAGATGATTAAACATCCCTATACAGGAGAAAATATCGATATGGCCTTTGAACTTACTACCTGTGAAGGCCCCATTAAGTGGCTGCAATTCCCTGATATGGCCAATGGCATTAATATCCTATCTCTGGACCCTGTGGTGGCCGATGACTGGCTGTGCATCAAAGGAAAGCCCATCACTGAGATACACTTCTGGGGTTCTTATTTAAGTTGTGATGGACAGGTACATTGGGAGCAAAGAAATCCTGGGCCACCTGAAAATCCACTTCCTCCCACCCCTGGATTATCTGGCTTCTGGATAAGTTTCCACAAAAATGTTCCTGCTGGAGTAGACCCTGATATGCGCTGGAGCCACCCAGGTGAACTGATTAAAGAGATATGGGTGGATTTTAAGGATGTAAAAGAAATCTATTGGGATTCTGTGCCTCACTCCACAGGCCCAGATGGTTTAATATGGTGGGAACATAAGTTCTATTACATCGTCCGTCTGGAAGAACCTTTTAAACAGGAGGAAGGAACCATCTACTGGCTGAATATTGGGGCAACACCACTACCAGACAGCCGATGGTGCTGGGGCTGGGAGACCTCCAAAGACCACTGGAATGATAATGCAGTCCAGGGTTCAGAAGAATGGTGGGAGGAATTGGGCGCATCAACAATCGATTTCGAAGACCTCATACTTGGAACCACATATAACTGCTGCGGATATAAATTCACCACCTCGGGCATTCCAGTTACCCTGAAGAAGTTCCAATGGAGTAACGGCCAATGGACCAGCGACGGGTATACTAAGGTTCAGGACGGCGGGCAAGCCGGAGGCTCGGGCAATGAGATGTGGGTCAACAATGTCAACCTGGACTTTGGCTTTGGAGTTCCCCTTACACATTTGTCTCTCCTCTTCGGTGAGTATGGCGGTAACGTCAATATTGAAATCAATGGCGATTTCCGGAATGTTCTCAACTTCTCAGACATTAACGGACTCACAATAGGCGGGGTTCTTGTCACCGTGGTTGATTTTGGTGGCGGCAAAGGAGGTATCACCTTAACCGGCGTCATCAACCAATTCGCTATCGGCGGACAGGAGCTAGCTATCGACAACGTCGAGGCTCCCATAGATATGGCCTTCGCACTCATCACCAAGGATGATACCAAATATTGCGAGGGAGATTTTGACCGTGACGGAGACGTGGATGGCTCTGATCTAGCCATATTTGCCGCAGACTTTGGGAGAACAGACTGCTATTTTACAGGCGATTGTGAGGGTGACTTTGATTACGATGGTGATGTAGATGGCTCTGATTTGGCAGTATTTGCTGCAGACTTTGGTAGGACTGATTGCCCCTGTGCATTGAATGTGCCTTAATGTCCTGTAAGGGCGGACAAAGTCCGCCCTTTACAGGCAAATATGAATCTACCTTGTGTGAAGGTGACTTTGATGGCGATGGCGATGTAGATGGCTCTGATTTGGCAGTATTTGCTGCAGACTTTGGGAGAATTGATTGCCCCTGTTGGAAAAAAGTCAGGTAGGAAGTAGGGTGAGATGAAGGCAAGGTTATTATTTTTGGTCTTTTTGGTGGCCTTTTTGGCAACTAATGTAACATTGGGAGAGATCTTTAATGTAACAAACCTAGAGGAGTTTCAAGATGCACTTACAACTGCAGAATCTAATGGGGAGGATGATATAATAAATGTGGCCGAAGGGACATATAATATTACCTCTACCCTTCGCTATTCAACTTATGATGGGGATAGCGGTGATAAACTTACCATTCAGGGTGCAGGTGCAGATAAGACAGTCCTTGATGGTGGAGGAAGTGTTCAGATTTTGTATATAGATACTGGCACAGATGGTGGTGATGTAACAATAAAGGATATGGCCCTTGAGAATGGAAATGGGGGCAACGGCGGTGGTATCTATGTTCATGGGTCATCTATAAATATAACAATAAAAGAGTGTATATTCTCAGGAAATTCAGCTGAGGATGCTGGTGGTGGTGTAGAGGCAGATTCATGGTCAGGCACAATAACTATTATAAACAATATATTCTCAAGAAATTCAGCTAAGTATGGTGGTGGTGTATCTGCACATTCAGACTCAGGCATAACTATTATAAACAACACATTCTCAGAAAATTCAGCTAAGGATTATGGTGGTGGTGTATCTGCACATTCATGGTCAGGCACAGTAACTATTACAAACAATATATTCTCAAGAAATTCAGCTAAGTATGGTGGTGGTGTAGATGCAGGTTCAGACTCAGGCACAACCATTATAAACAATACATTCTCAGGAAATTCAGCTAGTCGGGATGGCGGCGGTATATGGACACGGTTATATTATGACTCAGCAATCCTAAATATTTATAATAATATCTTTTTTGATAACACAGCCAATGCTGGTGGAAATGACGGCGATGACCTATATGTTAATTCTGATGGTAATGGGAATTCCACAGGCTCTACTGTCAATCTATACAACAATAACCTTTCAGGAAATGCCAATTTTGATACAGGGCAGTCTGAGGACCTTTTTATAACTGAGACAGATAATTACTCACATGGAGCTAATATTCAACAAAATCCTCTATTTGTGGATGCTGAAAACGGAGATTTTCACCTAGAATCAACTTCCCCCTGCATAGATGCAGGCACAAATGATGCCCCTCACCTGCCAGACAAAGATAAAGATGGAAAACCAAGGATTATAGATGGAGATGGTGATGATATAACCATTGTAGATATGGGTGCTTATGAGTTTGGTGATATATGTGAGGGTGATTTTGATTGTGACGGAGATGTGGATGGAAGTGATCTAGCTATATTTGCCGCAGACTTTGGCCGTACAGACTGCTATTTTACAGGCGATTGTGAGGGTGACTTTGATTACGATGGTGATGTAGATGGCTCAGACTTAGCCATATTTGCAGCAGATTTTGGGCGTACAGATTGCCCCTGTGCATTGAATGTGCCTTAATGTCCTGTAAGGGCGGACTTTGTCCGCCCTTTATAGGCAAATATGAATGTAAATAAAGATAAACCAATTATAATAGACCCACTTCTTGCAAGCACCTTCATTGATGGAAGTAGTGATGTATATGTAACTGGCTTTTTAACTATCTTAGAAGATAAGGTAACTGTGTTGAAGCCATAATGTAGGTGGGATGTTTTTATCTCAAAGCTTGATAAAAACCTTTCTGCAGCAAAATCTTATGAGGGAAATTTTGACAATGATATTGAGATAGATAACAATGATTTAACTATTTGATTTTGGCCGGATAGACTGCCTGGTCTGTGAGTGGGCAGTTTTTTGTGTTGATAATTTAAGGTATTAAAGCCTGCTAGATTTTTTTGAAAAAATCTTGACAAAAAGTGGAAAAGTGGAAATTTAAAGAAAATAAGGTGCGCAAAGAAAGGAGGATTGGTGTAACGACAGAGTGTCGTTATGCCAGGGTTGATGTGATTTTGGGAAATTACAAAAGGGGTTAATAATGAGAAAAGGAAGCATTTATAAAGTTATGTTAGGAGTGGTTTTGTTCCTTAGTGTTATTATAATAAATATTTCAAATGCAATAGGAGCAACTTTTACTGTAACAAATACTACAGAGTTTCAAGATGCTTTAGATATAGCTCATAATAATAATGAAGATGATATAATTTATGTTTCTCCTGGCACATACACTGTCTCATCAACCCTTAGCTATCAAACGGACACAGGTGATAATGGACATAGCCTTATCATTAAAGCACAGGATATGAATAATAAACCTGTACTTAATGGAAATCTAACACAAATTATGAATATAAACACGGACACATCCAATAATGGTGGAGATATAGGTGGTGATATTACTATATGTGGAATTGTTTTTAAGAATGGCTCAAGTAGTTTTGGTGGTGGGATTTACGTTCATACAACCAGCGCAAGTATTAATGTTTGTAAAAATATTTTTAATAATAATTCTGCTTCTAATGGTGGTGGTATCTATGTGAAAACAGACTCAGGTAATGTTACAGTTACAGATAATATTTTTAGTGAGAATTCAGGCAGTATTAGTGGTGGTGGCATCTGTGTCCAAGTAAATTCAAGTACAGTCAACTTTGAAAATAATACTTTTAATGAAAATGGGGATTTTTTGGGTGGTGGGATCTATATGGAAGCAAGAACAGGTAAAATTACTCTTATAAATAACACTTTTTATAATAATTCAGGTGGTGTTGGTGCTGGTGCTTGTATAACTTCAACTGCAGGGACAACCACATTAATAAACAATATTTTTACCGAAAATACAGTTAGCTTTGAGTGGGATAGTTATGGCGGCGGTGTTCATGCAGAGACAGGCTCAGGTAAAATTATCTTTACAAACAATATTTTTAATAATAACTCCGCCAATAATGGAGGTGGTATTAATATTATGCTTAGTGCTGACCAGGCTAAAGCCAATATTTACAATAATATTTTTTGGAATAATACTGCTGATTCTAATAATGCTGCTGATTTTGGTGAAGATATCTATATAATGAGTGATAAGAATAAAAACGGCATAGGCTCTATAATAAATCTCTATAATAACAACTTTTCAGGAAATGCAGACTTTGATACAGGGCAGTCTGAGGATCTTTTTATAACTGAGACAGATAATTACTCACATGATGGTAATATCCAGGAAGATCCTCTATTTGTGGATGCTGAAAACGGAGATTTTCACTTACAATCAACTTCCCCCTGCATAGACACAGGCACAAATGATGCACCTCACTTACCAGAGACAGACAAAGATGGTAAGCCAAGGATTATAGATGGAAATGGTGATGAGATAGCTATTGTAGATATGGGTGCTTATGAGTTTGGTGATATATGTGAAGGGGATTTTGACCATGACGGTGACGTCGATGGCTCTGACCTGGCCACCTTCGCGGCTGACTTTGGAAGGACAGATTGTAGTGGCGATTGTGAGGGCGACTTCGATAATGACGGCGATGTAGATGGCTTTGATTTGGCAGTATTTGCAGCAGACTTTGGAAGAACTGATTGCCCCTGTTGGAAAAAAGTCAGGTAGGAGGTAGGGTGAGATGAAGTCAAGGTTATTATTTTTGGTCTTTCTGGTGGCCTTTTTGGCAACTAATGTAGCATTTGGGGAAACCTTTAATGTAACAAACCTAGAGGAGTTTCAAGATGCACTTACAATTGCAGAATCTAATGGGGAGGATGATATAATAAATGTGGCCGAAGGGACATATAATATTAATATCACCTCTCCCCTTAATTATTCAACCAATGATGGGGACAGTGGTCATACGCTTACCATCCAGGGTGCTGGGGTAGATAAGACAATACTTGAGGGAGGAAGATTGAGAATAGATACTGATGAAGATTGGAATGGTGGTGATAGGGGTGCTGATGTAACAATAGAGGGTATGACCTTTAAGAATCGCCGTGGATACATACATGGGACACATATAAATGTAAAAATAAAAGAGTGTACATTTTCAACAGGTGGTGGCATAGAAGTACGTTTGGACTCAGGCACAATAACTGTTACAAACAATATATTCTCAGGAAATTCAAGTGTGTGGGGTGGTGGCATAACAACATATTTAAGGTCAGAAGGCACAATAACTATTACAAACAATATATTCTCAGGAAATTCAGCTAAGGATTATACTAATCCATTGAATGGTTATGGTGGTGGTGTACTTGCACATTTATGGTTAGGCACAATAACTATTACAAACAATATATTTTCAGGAAATTCAGCTGATCATGGTGGTGGTGTATCTGTATATTTAACGTCAGGCACATTAACTATTACAAACAATACATTCTCAGGAAATTTAGCTAGTCAGGATGGTGGCGGTGTATGGGCACGGTCATACTATGATTCAGCAACCTTAAATATTTATAATAACATCTTTTTTGATAACACAGCCAATGCTGGTGATGATCTACATATTGGATGTGATTGCAATGGAAATCATATAGGCTCTATAATAAATCTCTATAATAATAACTTTTCAGGAAATGCAGATTTTGATACAGGGCAGTCTGAGGACCTTTTTATAAATGAGACAGATAATTACTCACATGGGGGTAATATTCAAGAAAATCCTCTATTTGTGGATGCTGAAAATGGAGATTTTCACTTACAATCAACTTCCCCCTGCATAGATACAGGCACAAATGATGCACCTTACTTACCAGATACAGACAAAGATGGAAAACCAAGGATTATAGATGGAAATGGTGATGATATAGCCACTGTAGATATGGGTCCATATGAATTTGGTGATATATGTGAAGGGGATTTTGATGGTGACAGTGATGTAGATGGTTCAGACTTAGCCACCTTCGCGGCTGACTTTGGAAGGACAGATTGTAGTGGCGATTGCGAGGGCGACTTCGATAATGACGGCGATGTCGATGGCTCAGATTTAGCTGTATTTGCGGCAGATTTTGGGAGGACGGATTGCCCGGTGTGTGAGTAAAAGCTCGTAGCTGACAGCTCATAGCTCACAGGTGATTGGGTTTATTGATTTCACACGGTTCATAGAGTTTGTTGGCGTTAATTCAATTTAAGGAAAAGGAAATAGTTGTAAAAATTAAAAATTTCAAAGGGGGTCAGCTATGGGAGGAGAAAGACATTTAAGTTATAGGAAATTGTTAGTTTTTGTTTTCTTCTTTGTATTTATTGGATTGCCTATTTCATCTTTTGGGGAAACTTATAATTTAAAAGAATATTTCCCTGTGGAGCAAGGAGAGTTTTTAAACTATAAGGTTACTGTACTGGAAAATGGTGTCGACATAGAAGTAGAGAGTCAGTACGGAGGTAGTAAAGTAGTTATTAATGGGGTGGAGTGCACAAAGTGTGTTACCCGTGGAGGTGAGATGTATGAATATGGAGGTTGGTATGAGGACGGCCTTAGACTATATAAATCCAAATACCCGGTTGAGGATGAATATCGAATCTATGAACCTTATATACTGATTTGTCCTCTTACATTGGAAACCGGAGAGCCTTTTACAAGTGAATGTATTTATAAGATCTATGAAAGTGGTGTAATAACAGAGCAAGGGCCTCTAAAGGTAGAATTGCGGGCCTTAGGTGAAGAGGAAGTGACAGTTCCAGCAGGGACTTTTAATTGCCTTAAGATTTATGGCAGAGTCGAATGGAAACCGCCGTATGAACCAGCACATAGTGGGGAAGGATACATTTGGTTGGCCCGCGGTATTGGTTTAATCAAGCTCGACGTGACTCCCAATGTAGTGGATGGACGTGAACCCAGGGTTTATGAGCTTCTTTTTGGTTTTATCCCTGTATGCAAAGGTGACTTTGACCATGACGGGGATGTAGATGGGGCTGATTTAGCTATATTTGCCTCAGAATTTGGAAGGACTGATTGTTTGCCATAGGAAGTTGGGCTATTAGAGTAGATTGGGAAACTTTTATGAATGATGGCCTCTGGAAGAGAAGAGCAGTAATTGTATTGGCATTGATATTTCTCCTAACAGGCTGTTTTGCTCGCTTAAAAGCACCTGAGCTAAATCCTGAGATGGCAGGTTTTCAGGGGATGGAATGGGACACATCATTAGAAAAATTGAATTTAAAGATAAAGGGAGAAGATAAAGGGAGAGGTCTTAAATGGTTTTTTACTAAGGATAAGATCTTTTTAGCAAATGTGCCCTTAAATGAGGCAATTTATGAAAAAGATAAATTTATTTGACTTCTATCATGGTTTAGATGTAGATGGTAGTGACCTAGCTATATTTGCTGCTGATTATGGCAGAGAAAATTGCCCGTGTCCTTCGATTTTGCTACAATGAGGAAGGCCAAGCTTGGAAGGATGGTTGATTGAGTTTAGGGTTTAATCCAATCAAAAAAAGGAGGTGGTTGCAAATGCGGTGAATGATCAATTGTTAAAGGTAAAAAACAGAAAAGGAGGATTAAGAGATGAAAGGTAAATCAAAAATCCAATTGGCTTTATGGGCTTTACTGTTTATGGTAGCCATCCCTATTTCTGCCTACGGGGTAGATGGGCAGATAAAGATTGCCCAGACGGCAGCAACCACCTTTCCCATCCAAATAAATGAGCCTGGGAGTTATGTGCTTACATCTAACCTTATAGTAACCACTGCTAATGTGAATGCCATAAAGATCAATGCCGATAATGTAACCTTAGACCTAAATGGCCATGGTATTTATAGGCCAGGAACTGGAACTGGATATGGCATTTATGCCCGAAATAAGTTCAACATAACCATAAAAAACGGTATTGTGAGAGGGTTTTATTATGGAATTTACCTATATAACAATCCTGACCACAAAGGTGCTGGCCACCGTATTGAGGGGATTCAGGCTTCTAACAATGGCCGTAATGGGATTTATGCCTACTATAGCACAGTAACCAACTGCACTGCTAATAACAATGGCGATGATGGGATTTCTGCCTCCTATAGCACAGTAACCAACTGCACTGCTAATAACAATGGCGATGATGGGATTTCTGCCTCCTATAGCACAGTAACCAACTGCACTGCCAATAACAATGACATTGGGATTAATGCCTGCCACAGCACAGTAACCAACTGCACTGCCAATATCAATGGCACTAATGGGGTTTATGCCTACTATAGCACAGTAACCAACTGCACTGCTAATAACAATGGCGATGATGGGATTTATGCCTTCCACAGCGCAGTCAAGGGTTGCAATGTGAGGAATAACACTGGATATGGGATAGAAGCGTGCTTCGGTTGCCAAAGCTACATCTATAGAAATGCTGCAAGTGGGAACACTGCTGGTCAGATTAACTGCCCAAGCGGAAACACCTGTGTGGATAATGCTACCTTCTAATTCCAGTTTTTTAAGGAGAGAAATGCCATGATAGCCAAATTTAGGATGACCAAAGTGGTGTCCCTCCTCTTAGGGGCCATTCTTACAGTGGCTATTTCCTCTTTATCTTTTGCAGAGATCTTTCTTTCTCCCGACATCCCAATAACCATAGGGAGTGACGCCTTTGAGGAGAGGGATGTTATGTACTTTAAGGATTCTAGTTTTCTACCATATATTTCTGGCTCAACCTTGGGGATTCCAAAAGGGGTAAACATAGATGCCTTTGGCTTCTCTGAGGGCAAAATCATCTTTTCTGTGGATATACCCACTACATTAGATGGAGTGGCCTATACTGAGCGAGACCTAATCCTCTATGATGGGACTAATTTTAGTAAGCTTTTAGATGGTTCAGCTATACCTGATGGGGCACGTATTGATGCCGCCACTGTACTTTCTGATGGAAGTATTGTCTTTTCCCTGGATATCCCTGTAACTTTAGGTGGACTCTCCTTTAAGGCCAATGACCTTATTAGATATAACGGCTCATTTACTCTCTACTTTAGTGGTTCTGACCATAATATCCCAGAAAGTGCCAATATAGATGGGGTATGGGTAAGTCCTGATGGTGATATTCTATTTTCACTAGATATCCCTTGTAACCTCAATGGACTAGAAGTCAAGGATAAAGACATTGTCAAATGGTCTAATGGTTCCTTCTCCTTATACTTTGATGGGCTTTCAGAAGGAATTCCTTTAGGTGCTGATCTAGATGCCTTATCTTCAATAGAACTATGTGAAGGTGACTTTAACGGTGACGGAGATGTGGATGGAAGTGATCTGGCTATATTTGCCGCAGACTTTGGCAGAACAGACTGCAATCTTACAGGCGATTGTGAAGGTGACTTTGATGGCGATGGCGATGTAGATGGCTCAGACTTGGCAGTATTTGCCGCAGATTTTGGCAGGACAGACTGCCCCTGAGCATTACCTCTGAATGCACATTAGTGCTACTGGGTGGTCCTCTGTAACCGCCCTTTTTCTTCTTTTTTGACTTTTGTTTTGACAGGATTTACACGATTTTTTTATCCTGATCATACCCTTGATCCTGTCTGCGTGCAACGTACAAACAGGCTTAGGGATTTTTTTCCAATTAAAAAGGAACTTGGGAAGATTGACTTAATCTCTTTTTTATCTTAGAAAAGAACTAATAATAAATCAAAGGGAGTAAATTGAAAAGAAAGGTAAAGACAGAAATTTCTGCGGGAGGAGTGGTTTATAAGTGTGAAGATAAAAAACCAAAGATAGCACTGTGTCGACATAAGACTTTTAATGGCCGAGAAGTATGGAGTTTACCCAAGGGTTGGGTAGAACCAGGAGAAAAATTGGTTGCAGCTGCCTTGAGGGAAGTAAGAGAAGAAGCAGGTCTAGAGGGAGAAATTGTAGAAAAGTTACCTCCTATTTATTATTGGTTCTATCACCCTTTGGAAAGAATTAAAGTGAAAAAAACAGTCCATTTCTTCTTAATGAAAGCCACTGGTGGAAATATTACCCAACATGACTTGGAGGTAGACGAAGTCTGTTGGTTTTTCCTTGAAGAAGCCATCCGTAATTGTGCTTATAAAGGAGAGAAAAAAGTATTAGAAGAAGCAAAATCCAAATTGATTCTTATATGTGAAAAAACGGGTTGATTAAAACTCTCAAGATATAAAGAAGCACTGTTATGCCTAAAGAAATTTATATAGGGTTTTCATCACATAGATTAGAAGCTATTCCTTCTTACGAAAGGGTTTTTAACCAAACTGATTTCATTATTCTTGAAGATGCCCCATGTCCTCTTTTCCCCCTTATGTTAAAAGGAGAAATTTCTCCTGAAGAATATTCCCAAAAGTTTGAGACCGATTTCCCTAAGTTTATACAGGCCCAATTTCGGCTTTTACAAAAGGCCTATCAAGATAGGAAAGAGATTATCCAAATTGACCCATATATGGAAAAAGTCATCCAAATATATCAATTATTGGAAAAAGGCAAAAAAGGCCAAGAGATTAGTCACCTGCCTGAGTTTAGAGAAATCTATACTGCAGAACATAATGCCACTGGTTGCCTCTTAGATTATTACCAAGCCACTATGGGAACATTTGAACAGGCAGTGGAGGCTATCAAGGCCTTTGCCCGTGCTGATGCCCAACGGATTGCCTTAAGAGATAAAATGCGAGCAGAAAAAATTGCCCAATATTTGCAGAATAAAAGAGGAAGGGTGTTTGTAGAAGCAGGTTATATTCATTTATTTTTATCATCATTTTTGCGGAAGTCAATGCCACCTGATTGGAAGTTGAAAGCCTCTTTTCTACTTGCCTCTGTTAGTCGCCAAATAGCCAAAAGTATCATAGGTAAACCCCTACCTTACCCTCTAGTGCCAGGCGATATATTGACCTTTTGGTATATAGGTAAAAAAAAGATTAATCCAGAAAAAGAAAGGCTATTCGCAGCTCAAGTCCTCATCTATAATCAACTTATCACCACAGAGGAGTTAGAACCCACACCAGAAGTTCCATATCCACATTTGAAACAGGAGTTTGAAATCAAGTCCATCCTGAAAAAACTCTCCTATCTTGATTGTTCCCGTTTATACCCACTTATAAAATTTCTTCCCCCTGGAAAATCATGGGCTCTGGTAAAAAAATTCATTTGTGTAAGGAAAAATAGCGATTAATTGCATTTAAATAGGCCCTAGCACTCGCCTCTATTACATCAGGACTGGTGGCACAACCACTAACTACCTCCCCGTTTATTTCTATCTTTACTGTAGATTCTCCTAAGGCCTCAGTGCCTCCTGAGAGAGATTCTACTCGGTAATCAAGGAGATTCACATTTAAATTAGTTATTCCATTAATACACTTAAATACCGCATCTACAGGTCCATTTCCTACCGAAGCCTGGGTAATCTCCTCTCCATTTTTCCTAAGGGTTAAAACAGCCAAAGGCAGATCACTTCCACTCATAGCCTGGGTAGTTACCACCATTTTGACAAAGCTATACAGTTCTTCTACTTTGCTCAGTTCTACTTCAACAATAGATTTTAAATCTGCCGCGGTAATCTCCTTTTTTCTGTCTGCTACTGACAAAAAACGTTTATAAATTTTCTCAAAGGTTTCATCTGAGAGATCATAGCCCAAATCTGTTAATTTTTGTCTCACTGCCTTACGCCCCGAACGTGCCGTCAAAACCAACAGGTGTTGCTGGGCACCTACATCTTCTGGACGGATAATTTCATAAGTGCGACGGTCTTTAAGAATACCATCCTGATGAACACCAGAAGAATGAGCAAAGGCATTGGCTCCCACAATGGCTTTATTAGGCTGAATAGGTAAATTCATCATTCGGCTGACCAAACGACTAGTAGGAATAATTTCCGGGGTAACAATATTGGTTTCAATATTAAAGTATTGAGGGCGTGTCTTTAAAATCATGACTATTTCTTCTAGGGCGGCATTTCCTGCCCGTTCTCCAATACCGTTTATAGTACACTCTACTTGAGTAGCACCATTAACTATAGCAGCAATGCTGTTAGCAGTGGCTAAACCTAAATCGTTATGACAATGAACACTTAAAATAATCTTGTCAGTAGTAGGCACTCGCTCTCTCAATTTTCTGATAAGTCTACCAAACTCTTCAGGAATAGTATATCCCACTGTATCAGGAATGTTTATCACCGTAGCCCCGGCTTTTATGGTTTCTTCTACTACCTGACAAAGATAATCAAAATCTGCTCGGGTGGCATCCTCAGGAGAAAATTCCACATTAGGGCAATATTTTTTAGCATACTTAACAGCTTCTACAGCCATTTCCAGCGCTTGTTCTCTATTTAGACGGAGTTTTTTTTCTATATGAACATCTGATGCAGCTAAAAATACATGAATTCTGGGTCTATCTGCATCTTTTATTGCTTCCCAGAGAATATCAATATCTTTTTTCAAGGCACGGGCTAAACCAGCAATAATAGGTTTTCTTACCTGTCGGGCTACCAAATTAACAGCTTTTGCATCACCAGGTGAAGAAACTGGGAAACCTGCCTCTATTACATCTACTCCTAACCTTTCTAGTTGTTTTGCCACCACTAATTTTTGATCAATATTCAACTTTGCCCCAGGTACCTGTTCGCCATCACGCAAAGTGGTATCAAAAATCAAGAGCTTCCTTGGCATCCTCAATCTCCCTAATTATAAAAAATAAAAAAGCCATGAGATTCTCCCATGGCCAATTAAAAAACCATGGGTCCTTCACCCATGGTTTATATTCTGGTTCTTACTTCACATGGGTGAAGGGTCAACTTAGACCTAAAAATAGACCTAGATTAAACCCTTGCACCTGAAGTAAGAAACTAATTCTTTGCATAAAACCACATTAGCTAATTGAGAATAACTTGTCAAGAGAGCCCTTAAATAAATAATGCCCTTTCTACCAATTCACATACTATGTGGCCTATGGTAATATGTATTTCTTGAATTCTTGGAGTCTTAAAGGAGGGAACAATAATGCTTATATCAACTATGTTGGCTATTTTACCACCATCTCCTCCTGTAAGAGCCACTGTTTTTAAGCCTCTTTGTTTGGCCTTTTTTAACCCTAGATAAACATTAGGAGACATTCCGCTAGTACTGATGCCCCAAGCCATATCTCCTGATTGACCTAAGGCCTCAATTTGCTTAACAAATATCAAACTATAGTCATAATCGTTGGCAATGCTGGTCAAAATAGAAGTATCTGTAGTCAAGGCTATGGCAGGTAATGGCCGCCGTTCCCTTTGAAAACGATTCACGAATTCAGCAGCTAAGTGTTGGGCATCAGCAGCACTCCCTCCATTACCAAAAAAAAGAAGTTTTTTCCCTTCTTTAATAGTCTCAATAGTCTGTTTGGCCAAAAGTAGTGTTTGTTCTAAACATTTTTCCAGGAAGGTTTCTTTGAGGGCTATGCTTTCTTTAAAAATCCCTTTTATAACTTCTTGCATAACTTCTTTATAGGAAATTTGTTCACCTTTTGTCAATATCTATCAGAAACTCGATAAAGTCATCCCTAAAGCAGGTGTGAAGCAAGAAGGTAAAAAACCTTCTAACAGAAAAAATTGACCACTGATTTTATACTATAGCCTTTTATCTATTTCCTAATAGATTTTTTTCAAAAATATAATAAGGAGTTTGCAAACATTTACTAAAAATCATTATAAGGAGGGGTAAGATGAGTAGGATTGTACGTAAAAAGACGGTCATTTTATTTTTTCTTTTGGTTCCTTTAATACTGGGTTTGATTTTCCCCCAGATAACATTTGCGAAAGACCCGGAAAAGAGGATCCAGGAGTTAGAAAAAAAGCTTGAAAGCTTAGAAAAGCAGGTAATAGAGTATAAAAATCTATTAAAAGAAGTATTAGAAGAAAAAGAAGCAGCAAAACCTGAGAAGGTTGTTGTGAAAGAAGCGCCAGCTCCTGCGAAGGAAAAACATCCTGTATGGTCTAAGTTTGACGTGCAGCTTGGTGGGCGAATAAAAATTGACACGCACTATGATACAGTGGCCTTCGATGCATACAATGACTTTTTGGGAGTAGTCTCTTCAAGACCAAATTATAAAGGAGACTCAATCAATTTTAACCCTAGGGATACTCGTTTTGAGCTTATAGTAAAACATAACTCTGGCAATCTCACAGGGGTGGGACGAATTGAGACTGACTTTTATGGAGGCGTTTTTGGGAATAATATTGCTCCCCGTATCCGCCTTGCCTATGTGGACTTAACGAACAACAAGACTCACACCAGTTTTCGTGTTGGTCAAGATTGGGTTCCTGTTGCCCAACAAAACCCACACATGTGTGAGTTTGGTATTATGGCCGGTGGCGGCAACCTCTGGTGGAGAATTCCCCAGATTACCTTAAGGCAAAAATATGGAGATTTTGAGTTTCTAGCTTCTCTTATGCGGCATAGAAGGGTCTCTGTGTATGAAGAACAATGGAGCTGGCCTTGGATGCTTGCTCGGATAGCCTATAATTTACATTGCCTTGATAAAGGTAGCCTCATTGCCTTGGGTGGTGGTTATATGACTGATAAGCGAACCATGTTAGACAAAACAAGGGTAAGACTCCATAGATGGTTGGCTGCTTTTGAATATAAGTTCAAAAAGAATCCCTTTGAGCTGAAAGGTGAGGTCTGGGTAGGACAAGGTATTGGTAGCCACTGGCTCAGATATGATATGGGATATAATCCCATGACTGGTGAAGAAATCAGGTCACAGGGTGGCTTTGTAAGCTTATTGTACAAAACACCTATTAAAAAGTTGGCATTTGCTGGTGGTTTTGGTATAGACCATGCCACTACTTCTGATCTAAAGGGATGGGATTTTAAAACTCCTGATTATGATTTTTACAAACGTCGGTTTAAGCAAAATCTAGAATGGTTTGGAAATATTCAGTATCAAGTGACTGATGCGATAAAGTTTATCTTAGAATATATTCACATGAATACAATGCGTGATGAAGTAAGAGAAGGTAATAGAATCACCTTTAGCACATTTTATAGATTTTAGTTTAATCAAGACCCTTCCATAAGGGAGGGTCTTTTAATTTTTCTTGAGTTTCTCATTATTCTCAGGCTGTTGAAAAAATCAGATGCACATTAAGACATTTTATTCCTTTACCCAACCTGTTTTCTAGTTTAGCACGCCGCTTCGCTTGCTGTCAAAGCTGCTCCGTTTCACTCCGCACCCTTTGGGCTTACGGCTTTGACAACGCTTTGCAGCGTGCTCCTGAAAAATTAAGGTTGGCGAGAAAGAAAAAAACTTTTTTTCTTCAACCAACTCTACTTTTTATAAAGCAGATTGCGAAGTGCCATCAAGACTGGCGAAAGCCACCCTGAAGGGCTTGGTCTTGATGGCTTAACGGAGCAATCTGCTAAGCTATAAATAGTTAAGCGCAATGGCTCAATGCAGAATGCCAATTGAAAAATGCAAAATCGCCTTCTGTTAAATTGGAACGTTAGCACGTTAGAATTGGGAATTAGGAACTGGAAATTGGGAATTTCTATTTCCTATTTTCTGTTTCCTATTTTCTATTTTCCTTTTCCCATTTCCTTCTTTTCCTTCTTTATGCACGTTAACACGTTTACACATTGACACGTTCACATGTTAGAAATGGGAACTGGGAATTTCCGTTTTCTATTTTCTTAACTGTATTTTGTAGGTTTGAACTTTCCATTTAAAAAGTCAAGTAAAAAATGGAAATATTTTTTAAGCAGCCTTCTCCATTTCCTCCTTTAAGATATAGTCTCGATCTTCTTTTAACATCTTAAAAATAACTTTTATCAATTGTCTAGCAAGGCAGCGCAAGGCATGGTTATGCTCTTTCCCTTCAGTCCGTTTTTTAGCATAGTAAGTAGCGGATTCTGAAACATACCGAATTGTGCAGCCCGCAATTTCAATCATAGTTGCTTTACATATCTTATTAGCCTTATATACAACTCTTGTCCTTTTGTGTTTACCAGACTCATCATCTATACAGGCTACACCACAATAGATCGCAAGTTGCCTCTCGTTTTTAAATCTNTTGATATCTCCAATTTCTCCGACCAATCTGCTTGAAAGCTTTGTTCCTACTCCTGAGATACTTTTTAAACGCTTGACCTCAGAACTCTTTTCTCCTAGCTTTTCCAGCTTCTTATCCAACATCTCAATCTCCTCTTTTAGTTCTAAAATACGCCGAGAATGAGATGATATAATCGTTTTGTATATATCTGCCAGTTCTTCGACGTATTTTGTGTTGCGAAGACTTTCTAACATTAAAGAGGCCTGTTTTTT
>NZ_CP013015.1:612192-758476 GCF_001577525.1 Candidatus Desulfofervidus auxilii
CTTATATCTCGAAAAATCAGGATACCTTACCAGAAGCCTCAACATCTTCTTGCTGTCTGTATCACCAATCTCTAATATCTCAGGAGATACTTCTAATAGCCTTTTTCGAAGCCTGTTTTGCAACCTTATCTTCTCATCTATCAGGGTTTGTTGATGCCGAGACAGAATCTTTAACTTTTCATTGATTTTTGTTGCCTTCTCTACCGCAATGAATGCCTTTTCATTTTCAGCGTCTAAATAATCTCTTAATTTCAGCATTTTTGCTAACATTTTTGCGTCCCTTTTATCGTTACGCCATTCTGCCCCAAATACATTCCGAAATTGTTTTAATTTTAAATTATCTACATTGTATAAGGTGAATCCGCTCTCTATAAGTATCCGATCAAATGGTGCTCCGTATCCATTCTTTCCTTCAATTGCAAATGATATTATCCCACCTTCTCTTTTCTCAATCTCTCTAAATTCTCTAACTGCCTTATAAAATTCACTGAATTTGTGTGCTATCTTCTGGTCATACAAAATCTGTTCTTCATCATCCATGATAATTATGTGATGATTATCACTGCCAATATCGATTCCTCCAGATAACCTTTTCACGCCTCACCCTCCTTTATGTTTGATATTTTATGGCTCTGCCAATACCTTTATCCCGTCTATAATAGCCACTTAAAGGCACCTTTCCATTAGACAGGGTATTGGCAGGAGAACATCCGGCAATTCAAACCGAGTCACAATAATTCAACATTATTGACTGACCCCGTTAGCCACAAATGTTCCCCTACCCATTTATCATTTATATCACATAAAGAAGGCTTCTTAATTTCATTCCCTATTTTTTACTCTCACTTTTAATTATAGACCCCAATTCTACTACATTTGGCTATTTCATTCCCTCACTATTTCACTACTCACTGATTTAATGTTTTGGCATTTAGACATTTGGATTTCATTTGATATTTGGATTTTGAAATTTGGATTTTTTTAAATTACTTATGGCCTGACTTTGACGTAGCCCTGCGGATTTTGGGGGTTGGGTTACTATTGATTTAAATAAGGAATTGGATCTTTTATCCCTGCTCGGGCAAAGGCCTTTAATCGTAACTGGCATGATTCACACCTGCCACAAGCAATATCTTCTCTTTGATAACAAGACCAAGTAAGGTGTAATGGTGCACCCAATTCTACACCTTTTTTAACTACCTGTGCTTTTTTCAGGTGAATAATAGGGGTAACGATTTCGATCTTGGTCTCAGGGCGAGTGCCTAGGGTAATCAGTTGATTGTAAATACTAAAATATTCTTCGCGGCAATCAGGGTAGCCACTACTATCCTCTTCCATGGCTCCAATAAATATCTTTTCTGCTTTTATTACTTCTCCCCAGGAAACAGCGATGGCAATAAAATGGGTATTCCTAAATGGGACATAAGTGGAAGGAATATCTTTACTTTTAGGAAGACCTTGGGGAATGGGCATTTTAAAATTAGTGAGACTTGACCCCCCTATTTCTTTCAAGAAAGAAAGAGAAGTTACCAAACGGTGCTTTACTTTATAATAATCAGCGATGTCCATGAAGGCCTTTAATTCTCTTTTTTCTGTCCGCTGTCCGTAATTAACATGCAAGAAGGCTAATTGGTAACTTTGATTAGCAATAGCCGCTGTAACACAACTGTCCAATCCACCACTCACTAGGACAATAGCCAATGTTTTCATTTTTTAAACCGGAGGCACCTCTGGAAATACTATGGGTAATTCAATCTGTAACTGTATACCTTTATTTGGTTCACTATGGATAATAAACTTACCCGCATGGTCTTCTATGATTTTCCTAACCATAATTAAACATGTCTCCCTATCTTCTTCCCAGAAAGAAAATGGGCGTTGGATATTTTCTACCTGCCATGGTTCCAAACCCTCACCTGTATCACTAATATAGATAAAAAGGGAATCCCAACTCAATCTGGTTTTAATAGATAATCTACCTCCATCAGGCATAGAATTTATGGAAACCTTGAAGACACAATATAATGCTCTTTTAAATAATTCTACATCTACCCACATCTCTATGTCCTGTGGCTCTAAATCTTTAACAATATTAATATTATGTTTTTGACATTCTAAAGAAAATTCTTCACTCACTTGTTCAATTATTTGGTGAATATGAGCCATTTCTTTTTTCAATACAGGAGGTTTCCCTAAAACAGAAACTTCTTTTAAAACACTTTCCATTTTCGATATCTCTCCCAAAATAACTTTTGCCTTTTCCACAGTTTTAGCAGGTAGAGAACCCTCTTCTAAAATAGATTTAGTAAACCCTCCAATAGCCATTAATGGATTTCTCAGGGCATCTGACAAAGAGTGTCCTATGGCTGCTAACAGAGATAATTTTTGGCTATAATTGAGCATCCTTTGGAAGTTGATTTTATTTCGGAGTTCATTTATGATTTCATAAAAGAAACAAGCACCTTCATAGTTTATCACTGGAATTTTCAATTTTTTAATTAAACCATCTATTTCTTTCTTACCCGCCATATCTATAATTAAATCAGCCTCTAAGTCCAAGGGCACATTCTGAAAAGAATAAACAGGCACATCTCTAATAGTAGGATATTTTTGTCCAGTCCCCTGTTTTTCTTGGATAATAATAACCCCAGCCACTTTTATTCTTAAATCAGGAGTTAAGTCTTCAAATAATTTTAAAAAGTCCCAGCAAATTTGGTTGTTTCCAATAAGTAAGACGGTAAAGCAATATTTATAAGTAGTTTTTTTCACCATGGTTAGATAAATATATTCTCATAAAGAAATACCTTTATCTATCTTGCCAATCGTTTTGCCCAATTGTTTTTAAAGAGTATAACTTTCTCCTGGTGTTAAAATGACTACTTTTGTTTGTGGACTTATTTCGGGCACTAATTCTGAAAACTTATGGGCGTCTTTAGCAATTATAGGAAATGTGGCGTAATGCATGGGAATGACTACTTTTGGTTTTAATAATTTTAGTGCATAAGCTGCTTGATAGGCATCCATGGTAAAAGTATCACCAATAGGCAAAAGGGCTACTGTAAGGGGATAAAGCTCACCAATCAATCCCATTTCACTAAAAATACCTGTATCTCCTGCATGATATATATTGATGTCATTGGGATAACGAATTACATAACCAGTTGCTACCCCAGTAGCGCTAGAATGATAGGCCTGGACCATGGTGATTTTTATATCTTCAAAATTAAAGCTACCTCCAATATTGAGTCCATAGCCATTATTGGCTATATTTTCTGGTGAAAGGCCTTCATTGCCAAATTTACGCGCTGTTTCCACATTGGCCACTAAAATGGCATTGCTTTGTTGGGTAATTTCTTTTGCCTGACCAGTGTGATCAAAATGGTCATGGGTAACTAATACTAGATGAGCATCTTTAATTTCTTGCCATTTAACCGGAGATTGGGGATTTTCAAGCCAAGGGTCAATATAAATATTTATGCCATTTGCCTCAATTTTAAAGGCAGCATGTCCTAACCAAGTAATTTTTGCTTTATTCACCACACTTCCCCTTTATCACCAAAGTGATAATTTACATCTCTATCTTATATCTCCAAAAAAATCAAGATGTTGTCAACCCCAAAATCCGCGATTGATTTTTGGATACCTGTCTGCCGACAGGCAGGCCTGTCTGCCCCTGCCCGACGGCAGGCGGGGACAGGCAGAGCGGTGAACGCTTACAAAAATGCAATGCAATATAAAGAAAATTATTTACAAATTTTAATGGTCATGATAATTGTTTAAATAATGAAGCAGTCAATAAAATCGGCAGAGACACATCAGGCAGGATAACTGTGGCCTTTTCCTATAACCCCACTCATGTTGCAAAGGTAAAAACCATTGAGGGTTACAAATGGCACCCCAAAGAAAAACACTGGAGTTTTCCATACTCAGATGGGGTTATCGATAGAATTCTATCCATCTTTAAAGGCGAAAAAATCGAGCTTGATCCTACCCTGCAAGTTACCAAGAAGAGTCTGAAAACAGAACTCAATTTTGAAGACTTGAGGAGAGAACTCACCTTAGCCGCCCTGGAAATGTTGAGAGAGTATTGGAAAAAGTTTGGACCTTCCTCTAAGTGGTTATTTCCGGGTGATAGGTCAAATCAACACCTTCATTCTAGAAGTGTCCAGAAGATTTTTACCAATGCCTGCAAGAAAGCAGGAATAACAAAGGAGGTCTCGGTTCTCTCTTTGAGGCACAGCTTTGCTACGCATCTATTGGAAAGCGGAGTCGATCTCCGATATATCCAGGAAATTCTGGGTCACAAAAGCAGTAAAACAACCGAGATTTATACCCATGTCTCGACCAAAAACCTTTCAGCTATTAGAAGTCCTTTAGATAGCATCTTAGATCAAAAGGGAGGTGGTGCTCTATGAGAGTCGAGTCTCATCCATGGGAGGTATATACGAACTAGTTCGCATATACCTCCAATTTGGATGTATATCTGAACCAGTTTAGAAATAAACAAGTTATATGAAATTGCGCCCTGTCAAGGATACAATTTAATTTTTGAAATAGGTGTATTAAACAATGAGTTTAGAGGATAGTATTAGTAAATTCAATAAAAAGGTCCGAGAAGGACTCTATAATGAGGCGTTTGATGTTTTCTGGAGTGACCTTGGTAATTTACTCAGAGCAGAAGGACGCTTCAAGGAGTATCTCGATTTTATCAGGTGTCTTTTCCCTAATGGAGAATTTATTGCTCCTGTTCTGAAGGAACGAAATATAGGATGGGCTCATCTGATTTTAGGTATGGCATATTATGAAAATGGTTTTCCCGAAATTGCACTAAAACACATCGGGTTAGCTAGGGGCCGAGATTGGAATTTAACTGAATGTTTAAGTATCGAAGGGGCAGGCATGCTAATACAAGGGCAGTGTCAGATCCTTCTCGGAGATCTTCCGAAAGCAGAAGAAATACTGAAAACTGTTGCTGAGAAGGACATATATGCTTCTGGTCACAGAATCACTGCTAATCTATTACTTAGCCATGTTGCCCTGTTGTCGGGCAACCAATCAGAAGCAAGACGCCGAATATCGATCAGTAAGGAAATTCTACAGTCTAATGAGAAACTGAGCGGGTTTTCAAAGGATGTGATTTGGCGTGAGACATTCTTGGAAAGGTGCCTTGGGAATTATGAAAGAGCTATCCATCTCGCTACTACTTTAATCAACTATGGGAATATCATATCGAAGTTTAAAGGGCACTTAGTTCTTGCTGCAGCTTATCGAAGCTTAAATGAGCTATCAAAAGCTGAATATAATTTACAGAAAGCCAAAGAAACCTTGGATAGAAATGATAAATCCCATCGCCTTGCCAACTTACTGCTTGAACGGTCAAAACTGGAAATCAAGAAACAAAACCATGCCGAAGCTGAAAGACTGGCCTATAAAGCACTTGAAATCGGAAGAAGAGGAAGGCTTCTCCCCATTACAATGGAAGCTTGCATACTCCTAGCAGAAGCGGAGAGTTTTCTTGAGCAGTGGAGTTCTGCTGCCAATCATCTATCTTGTGCCGAGGATTTGAGCAATCAGCATAATAATAGTCTGACTTTTGCCAGCCTCCTCAAACGCCTTGAAGTAGTAAAGAAAAAAGTTAATGCCAACATTCAATCACCTGAAATCAATCTGATTGAGAATCAACGCCCCATTCATTTCAAAAAAGCTACAAATCTCAATCTGAGAGCCTGGGATGTTTTTATATCGCATGCAAGCGAAGATAAACGTGAAGTGGCTGACCCACTCTTCAAAGCTCTAACCGATAGAGGGTTAAACGTTTGGTATGATACAGTCTCTCTAAAAATTGGTGATCGCCTTTTAGAAAAAATAGATGAAGGGCTAGCTCACTCCTCTTTTGGAGTTGTAATATTGTCCAAGAACTTTTTTCAAAAGAAATGGACAAAATTAGAGATTGACGGGCTTGTTGCGACTGAAGGCAAGCGAGGTTCGAAGATCTTACCTGTATGGCACGGGGTTTCAGAGGATGATGTCAAGAATTTTTCTCCTATTCTTGCAGGGCGCGTAGCAGGGAATACAGAATCGGGCATTGAGAAATTGGCCGATAGGTTATACGAAGTCATTCGTGGATCTCATGAACAGGATATTGGTATAGCACCATTCGCATGTATAATATTTGACGAGCACTGGGAGCTTGTTGGAGGATCTGTTTCCCTTCTTGGATTCGTTTCAGAGGTGAGATATAACATAAAAAAGGGGGTAAAGCCAATATGTAAAATAGTTTGCAGGGGTCTGTCTTCCGCCCGTACTCAAGTTAGCAAGTTGGAAAGATCCCCAGAAAGATCTCCTGCTAACAGAGTTCGCCACGTTGCTCTACTTAAATGGATAGACAGATATAGTAAGGCAGAAAACAACTTACGGGAAGGGATTAAGATGATTCTAACACATCCTGCGCTTGCGAAAGCTGGATGTTTGGAAGAAGACTCTGAAATGGCACAATGTTTACTTAGTTTTATACGATTGTATCAAGGCGAAGAGATAGCTCCAAAAGATGCATCAACGTCCTTCGATCTATTTCGCATGCGTCCCCCAACACTTCATACGAGGGTCAGGTTAACTGAAGAGGAAACTGAATATCTTAAACGGGTAGCGGGTGTAGATAATATTTTCTATCTCACTAGCCCATGGGAGTTAACTGCGATGGATCTTCCTCTCGAGGTCATGAGAACACAGGCCATCCCTAAGATTGTGTATGAGGTTCAAGGGTATTGTCTTAAGACAGGCGACAAGAAATTGGATGAGTTACTAGACCTTTCTTCATGGTCCTGTGGACTTGCATAGTTCCTTTGTAAGTCTCTGATGGAAAGTGAATGCGAGGCTTGCATCTAAGACTGTGTTTTTGGCAATAATGAGTACATAGTGTTCTGAAAAAGAGGAAGGGGACGCAACTTCATATAACAGCGGATAAAAGGGAAATCAAAGATTTCCCCAAATCCCGCCCTCTATGCTTTTATGTATTATGTATATGTTTTGAAGAATAAAAGAATGAACCGGCTCTATATTGGCTATACTGAAGACCTAAACAGAAGATTGAATGAACATAAGAAAAAGGACGACAGTGTAGAGTTAGTCTGCTACGAAGCTTATACTTATGAAAACCAGGCACGTGCAAGAGAGAGAAAATTGAAACTATATGGTAGTGCTTGGCGAGGATTAAAGAAAAGGTTAGGATTATAGTGCTTAGAGGGCGGGACTTCTTTTATCCGCATTCCGTTATACGCCATTGCTAACAAGGTGGTAAGATGAAAGTGTTTGCATATGTAGTAGGTGCATCAAATAATCCCGACGCTGTAGAATGTATGGTTCCGTACAAAGTTAACAAGGATATAATCTTCTTTGGACCTTGTAAAAAATCTTTAAGAGAGAAATTGTATAAAGAGTATTTGAAAAATTCTAATAATGGGGAAGCAAATGTGCTTGACGATATTTATGTGTTGGGTGTAAACGCATCTAACCTAACTCAAAAAAAAAATTAGAAAAATCATTTGGGTTGGTAGAATAGTTAAAGTTCTTACTTTTGAAAGGGCGTATAATGTCTTATCGTCAAAAAAGGAATTTAAAAAAATGATAGAAGAGGAAGATTCTCCATTGCATTTAGAACCCATTTACAAGGGTGGAACTTTTGTCGGATATAAACTGCGGTCTAAAGAGCATGAAAATAATAGCGAGTGGGTTATGGATGTCACAAAAAATGAGACTGACCCTGATGTAGAGTTAGAAGGGAAGAAATTACTTTTGAAAGACCCTTCTAAGCGAAAAGAGATCTTTATCCGAGACTGTGTTTTTTTGTGCGAAAATATATTCTTTGCCGAAGGAAAAGGGATAGATATTGATGAGGACATTCTTTCTATATTTAAAAAGGCTCAGCCAAAAAGAGATGGTGTAAGTAATTATGCCATTTTTGGTTTAAATAGTGATGGGCGAGCGAATGGACTTAAAGGAAATTATCTTACGATTGATGATAGAAGCTTAGCAAGTGCTTTAATTGAGAAGATAACCAAGACCCGGAGTACATTTTCTCATAGTAAGGGTATTAAGCGTCGGGGTAAATGTAGATGAATATTAAGTTCAACGCAACGGCGTATACCAAGCGAGTATCTGGCTACGGTGCTTCGCACCTTCGCCCCAATTCCCTCGCTTCGCTCGGGAACTTCAGATACCCGCCAACCGTCAGGCTGTGTAAAAAGTCAAAAAGTCTAATTAAGGGTCGCAAAAAGTGGGAGAAAGAGGTAAAATACTGATAAAAAGTGGCTTAGTAAACCCAATTTGTAATCAAATAATGTGGAATAGTGGGAAGGTAAAATTTTAAAAATACTTATCACACAATCTGCCGTTAGGCGAAATTCGCCCGCAGGAATAGGTGGAAAAGATGACGCAAAAAGAATACATAGAAAATATAAAAAATCGACAACTTAACTCAGATAAGGAGTTTATATTAGATTCTTTAACAGGGGCAATAGATAGATTACAAAAAGCATTCCCACGATACGGAAGTTTTTTAATGGAGTTTGTACAAAACGCTGATGATGCAAAAAGTGAGACTTTAACAATAGAGATATTGGAAGATACAGTAAAAATAACTAATAATGGAAATCCGTTTTCTGAAGAAGATGTAAAAAGTATTTGTAAGGTTGGGCGTTCTTCCAAAACACCGAAGGACTATATTGGATATTTGGGGGTTGGATTTAAAGCAGTCTTTTTCATATCTGAATGTCCACAAATATATTCCGGTGGCTATCAGTTTAAATTTGATAAAAGCGCATGGGAGGATCCGGAACATACTCCTTGGCAAATAATCCCTCTTTGGGTTGATACTCCAACTGTTGATATAGACAACAACAAAACAAATTTCATTTTACCTATAAAAACCCATGACCTATTGGTAAAACTTAGGGAAGAAGTAAAGCCTGAACATTTGAACAATAGAATATTACTTTTCTTAAGAAATATAAAAGAGATTGAGATAAAAGATGCAAATCAACATTTAACAAGGAGATTTACGAAATCCGAGGTTTCTAAGACATCTGACTACGAAATTTATCAAATTCAAGAATATGAAAACGAAACCCTTAAAACTCAAGATCACTGGTTAATCTTTCGAACTATTTGTAATGTACCTCCTGATGTGAAAAATGATTATGTAACTAAAGAATGGGAAAGAGAAATCGTAGAGAAAAGAGAGGTATTAGTAGCCTTCAAATTAGATGATGAGAATAACCTTATAAAAGAAAAAAAAGCACTGCTCATATTGGAGTTTTTAGTTTCTTACCATTAAAAGAAATACCAAGTGGCTTAAATTTTCTTTTACAAGCTGATTTATTGACATCACCAGGGAGAGGCGAACTTGCCCGAGAATGTTTATGGAATAATTGGCTCGCAGATGAGATGTATAATCTGATCGTTAAAAAATGTATACCCGCGTTCTTAAACCATAATAAGTGGAAAATGACATTAACAGAAATTTTATATTCTTCAGAAGGTGGCCACGAGTTGTTTGAAGAACACATAAAAGAACCCTTGAATGAGTATCTTGAAAATAACCCAGTCTTGATTGATGAGAATGGCATACCATCAAAAGCCGAAGAACTTATCTCGGTGACTGAAGAAATGAGAAGACTTCTAAGCGATGACGATCTAAAATTACTATATCCAGATAAAAAAATAATCCATAGCGAATGTAAACTCCATTTCAACATAAAAATAAAGAAAGCTCCTGAAGACATTTATAGATTTATCACGTCTTCAGAAAGCGAAGAATTCATAAAACAAAAAGCAAAAAACAAAGATATTGAGTGGTTTAAAAAACTTTATTCTATGTTTGTGGAGAAATATACCCATACATATTTTTATAATCATTATCCTCGCTATAATGTGGAACACGATGATTTTTGGAATAGAATGCGTGATCTACCCAGACCAATTATGTTAACAGAAGACTATAAAGTAGCGAAGATAAACGATTGTTTTACTAATCCTAAAAAAATCAGAATCCCTGAGCAATTAAAAGATAAGTTTAGGATAGTACATCAGCAGATAGCAGCAGATGAAAAGTTTGAGGAGTTTAGAAAAAAATTAAATGAAGAAAGGTATTATTATACTGTACCCAATACAAAAGTCCTCAGGGAATTAACCGAAGAAGATATTAAAAACGCTCTAAAACAGCAGGAAACTCTTGAACTAGATGAAAAAAAATGGGGAAAACTGCAAGAAGAAGAGAAAATTGAAAAAATAAAGGAAATCAAAAAACTGTGGGATGATTATTCTATAGAAATTGAAAACTATGACTTTATAACACTAAAAAGTAAAAGTGGAAAATGGGTAAAACCAGATTCTCTTATTTTCCCAAAAGAATACAACCCAGAGCATAATATCGAAATTCTCGCAAACAAAGGTTTAGTTGACATTCCCATGGAATTTGTAAGTTCAGAATTCATTATAAACTGTAGCGAGAATGAAATCAGGAGATGGCTAAAATTTTTTGAAGAGCTAGGAGTAGATAAAGCTTTAGAAAGTGAAAAGAAAGGCGGTCGCAAGGAAAAAATTGTACAAAGAATTGGCATATTGGCAGTTTTGAAATGCGAGAAAGAAGATGGAAGAACTGCCCGAGAATTAGGTGAATCCGAAAAACGGGGATATGATATTGAATCAATGTCAGAAAACGAGGAAAGATATATTGAGGTGAAAAGTACCAGCGACACTTCTTATGACATCTTTCTTACTATAAATGAGTTTAAAGCTCTTCGAGATAAAAAAGAAAAATATTTTATTTATGTGGTCTTGGATGCTCTTAGAAAACCAACTGTACATATCACCCAAGGCGACAAACTTCTCGAAATTGAAGATACAAAAGTGATTATTCCCTTTAGCAAATGGAGAGATCTAACAGATGAAGAATTTCAACCATAATTATTTATTTCCTGCGGGCGAACTCTCCGCTCCCTTCGGTCGCTCGTCCCTATCGGGAGTGTATAACAGGTGCGTATCCGGCTTCGCTATCGCTCCGTTCAAATTCCTCACTTCCCTCGCAAACTTCACATACCCGCCAAACCGTTACCGCTTAAGTGTTTTTTCACTTTTTAGGTAAGTGGGTGTTGAGGGGTTTCTTTCAGAGCAATCACGGTTCTGAGACAACTAGGAGTTTTGAGGAATATAAAACTGATTACATAATGGCAACACAGTTAACATTTGATAATTTTTTGCCAAACAAATCAGGAGCAAGCGATTTTTTTCTCTTTGGCCTCTTCAATAATGGGTCTTTTGCCTTTTTTATTTCTTTTAAAAATGCTCAGGATTACTTCTGCTTCTTTAAAAGGAACGGTTATAAAAGAAAATTTATCAAATACTTTTATTTCTTCTATTTTTCTTTCATTCACTTCGGTTTGTTGTTTTATGAAAGCTACTAGTTTTTTGGGAGTCATACCATCTATTTTCCCCAATGCTACAAACAGCCTTGCCTTTCCTTTTTTATCAATAGAAACTTCTTTAATTTTATTATAACTTTTCTTTTCCAATTCATCCTGAAAGGAATATTTTAAAAGAGCCGCTAAAACATCTTCTGCCTCATTTTCTTCTAATAATTCCTGGGCTATCTTAATATATTCATGGTAATTTTTTGATTTCAGAATATGGGTAAGCTCCGCCTTTATCCTTGATATTTTTATATTTATTATATCCTTTATTTCAGGCAATTTCTGTTTTTTAATATGAGTTTTGGCCATTTTTATTATATAAATAAGTTTTCTATACTCCTCAGGTTCAACAAAGGTTATGGCTGTTCCTTCCTTTCCTGCCCTTCCTGTTCTTCCTATTCTATGCACATAAGATTCAGGGTCTTGAGGTAAAGAGTAATTTATTACATGTGTCAAGTTGGCAATATCTATACCTCTGGCCGCCACGTCTGTGGCTACTAGAATATTAACTCTATGATACTTAAATTTATTCAAAATTCTTTCTCTCTGGTATTGAGATCTATCTCCATGTAACGCTTCTGCATTATAACCCCTGTGAATAAGCCTGGTGGCAATATGGTCAGCCTCAATCTTTGTTTTACAAAATATTAGTCCATAAAATTCCTTTTCCATATCTATAATTCTGCATAATGCTTCTAGTTTATCTGAAGATGCTATTTCAAAATAAATCTGCGCCGTCAAATCGGGAGTAAGCTGCTCTTTTTTTATGCCTATAAATTGGTATTCTCTCATATATTTCTCAGCCAGACTTAATATTTCTGGGGGCATAGTAGCACCAAAAAGCAACATTCTTTTTTCTGGATTGGTATTTTTTAAAATTTTTTCTATATCTTCTATAAATCCCATATTTAACATTTCATCTGCTTCATCCAGGATAAAATACGAGATATCTCCTAGTTTTAAACTTTTCCTGTGGATGTGATCAATCACTCTTCCAGGAGTTCCTACTACTATATCAACTCCTTCCCTCAATTTTTTAAGTTGTTGTTCTATTGACTGGCCACCGTATATAGGTACTATTTGAAGTTTTTTATTACCTTTAAAAGAATTTATCTCTTCTGAGATTTGAATAGCCAATTCTCTAGTTGGGGTGAGAATAATTACCTGAACAGTTTTTGTTCTTTCTTTTATCTTTTCAATGAGTGGCAACCCAAAGGCCGCTGTTTTTCCTGTGCCTGTTTGAGCCTGTCCTACAATATCCATTTCCTCCTTTAATAACATGGGGATAATCTTTTCTTGAATGGGAGTAGGCACTTCAAAGCCTTTTTCCCTCAATGCCTTTAATGTGTTGTCTGATAATCCCAATATTTTAAATTTATCTAAACTTCTCATATTATTCACCTTTCTTTTTAAATTAAGCATAATAAATTACTAAACCCTAGATAGGAAAAAAATGGTGATAGGAGAGGTGCTGTTTTGGTTGCTATCGTCTTTTAAAATGCCTTACCCAAATTTCCCTTTCTTTTCCGTCTTGAGCTTACTTTATTCTAATATCTTCTATAATCTCTTCTTGTCTTACGAGGACGGGCTACATCAACCTTTAAAGTGCGTCCTCTGAATTCAGAACTGTTCAGTTCTTTTTTTGCCTTTTCTGCTTCGGCTTGGGTAGACATTTCCACAAAGCCAAAGCCTTTACCTTCAATTATCTTAACTTCCTTGACCTCACCATAATCAGAAAACAGCTTTTTTAACTCCTCATTACCCACAGAGTAATCCAAATTTCCTACATAAAGTTTGCTACCTTGCATCCTATCCTCCTTTTTGTTCTCCTGGGTTTAATAATGTTTTTGTAGGAGCAAGATAGCAATTTTGACTCCCTTATGAAAACATTATTAAATACAGAGAGTTTATTAAACCTTACCAAAAGTTACATTTTATTCTTACCACATCTTTGCCACTTATGCTACCCTTTTAAATAAATTATTTAAACTCCTAAATCATTTCTTCTAAAGATTGGATGGTCTTTTCTAATTTTTTAAATGTATGCTCTTTTTTCAAAGGTATAAGGAGGGCGTTTTGAGCTGTAAAACTGTAGCTAGGATGAGTTTTAAGAAAATTTACTATTTTTTCAGAAGAGATAGGGGTTTTACTATGGAAGTAAACACGCAATAATCCATCTTTTGTATCTAAGCGTTTAATGGCTAACCGCCGGCACCATAGCTTTATTTGTATCAATTGGAAAAGATTTTCTACTACCTGAGGTAATTGGCCATATCTGTCTTTCATCTCTGTCTGTAAGTCTTGTAATTCATTTAAATCTCTCACTTGGCTTAATCTTTTATAAAATGTGACTCGCTGGGTTTGATCAGAAATATAGGTTTGTGGGATATAAGCCATTATAGGTATTTTTATTTCTGGTTCTATTTCTTCATAGACAGGTTCTCCTTTTAACTCCTGAATGGCCCTTTGTAATATTTCCAGATACATTTCATAACCCACAGCTGCAATGTGTCCTGATTGATTTATGCCCAATATATTTCCTGCTCCACGCAACTTCAAATCATAAAGGGCCAGTTTGTAACCAGAAGAAAGCTCAGTATGTTCCAGTAAGGCCCGAAGCCTTTTTTGGGCCTCTTGAGTAATGAGTTTTTCTCCTGGCACTAACAGATAGGCGTAAGCCTGTTCTTTAGCCCTTCCTACTCTTCCTCTCAAATGATAGAGTTGGGCCAGCCCAAACATGTCTGCTCGATTAATAATTATGGTGTTGGCATTGGGTATGTCTAAACCTGACTCAATAATACTAGTGCACAAAAGGAGGTCTATCTCGTGGCGAAGAAAGGCAAGCATTGTTTCTTCTAACTGTTTTTCTGGCATTTGCCCATGAGCAATACCCAGTTGCATCTGAGGCAACAGTCTTTTTAAAAGTCTAGCCATACCTGAAAGACCTCGCACCCTGGGGTGGACAAAAAAGACCTGTCCTCCTCTAAGCATTTCTCGGCTAATAACATCTTTAAGCAGGATAGGATTAAATCTAGCTAAGTAGGTTTTAACAGGCCTTCTACCTGAAGGAGGAGTTTCAATCAGACTTAAATCCCTTATACCTAAGAGAGAAAGATAGAGCGTTCTGGGAATAGGAGTAGCACTGAGAGTGATTACATCCACACTGGTTTTTAATTTCTTTAAATATTCCTTTTGCTTCACACCAAAACGGTGTTCTTCATCCACAATTACTAACCCCAAATCTTTAAATACAACATCCTTTTGTAAGATGCGGTGAGTGCCTATAATAATATCAATTTCTCCCTTTTTTAGTTTTTCTAAGATTTGTTTTTGTTCTTTTAGGGAGCGGAAACGACTTAAACAAGCGATATTTACTGGAAATTGAGCAAAACGTTGTTTAAAAGTAAGGTAATGTTGTTCTGCTAAGATAGTGGTAGGAACAAGAACGGCTACTTGTTTAGCATCTAAAATAGCCTTAAACGCAGCCCGCATTGCCACCTCTGTTTTCCCAAATCCTACATCGCCACAAATTAACCTATCCATGGGGCGAGGGCATGACATGTCGGCTAGAATTTCTTCAATAGAGCGTTGTTGATCAGGAGTTTCCATGTAAGGGAAGCTGTCTGTAAATTGATTAAACATGCTATCTGGTGGAGAAAAGGCATAACCAGGCTGGGCCAAACGTTTGGCATAAAGTGACACTAGCTCTTTAGCTATCTTTTGAATAGCCTTTTTTACCCGTTGTTTTGTTTTACCCCAGGTTTTTCCACCTAATTTGTCTAGAGAGGGGAGTTTATCTCCTATTCCTTTGTATTTCTGGACTAGATGCAATCTATCTATAGGCAGGTAGAGTTTATCCTTATCTTGATATTCAATGACAAGAAACTCTCCTGTAATGCCGCCACTGGTAACGGTTTTAAGCCCTTGATAACATCCGATCCCATGTTGCACATGAACAAGAAGATTTCCTGGTTTTAAGTCTTCAAAACTGCTGACAGGTAAGAGTTCTTTCTTCTTAGGGAGTTCTACTAAAGGCTCAGTGCGAATTTGCCAATCCCTTTCTCCCAAAATAACTAACCTTGCTTCAGGTAAAATAAAACCCTCAGATAGAATACCACGGTAAATACTAATGCCAGGCTCATGCTGAAATGGTGGTGTTTTTGTCTGGACAATGTAATGCCATGTCTCAAACAAAGCTGCTAGTCTTTGCTGTGCCCAAGGGTGAGAAGCCACCAAACTAATGCTATAACCCATTTTTTGCCATTTCTCTATTTGAGGCTTAAAATGGGACTGTTTTTGACTAAATGAAAGATGAGCAAAGGGAATCTTAGCTTTAAATTGGGCAATAGGGACATCTGTTTTCAAAAAAGGAAGAGCATAACAGAGGATTTGTTTATGGTTATTAAGTCTGTTTTTTATTTTTCTCCAGGGGAATATAGTGTATTTAAAAGGCAAGTGGATTCTTTTTTCCTCAATAAGCTCCTTGAGATGACTCCTGACCTTTTTTTCAAAAAAATGGGCTGTTTTTTCTAGTTGGCCTGGTTGGACAAGGCAAAAAATAGTTTTTTCAGGCAGGTAGTCAAATAATGTTTCTGTCTTTTCATAAAAAAGGGGGAAATAGTCTTCTATTCCAGGTTGATGAATGGGTATTTCTAAGAAAGAACAAATTTTTTGGGCTATTTCTTTAGTTAAATTTAATGCTTCAATCCGTTTTTTTGCCTGTTTAAAAGCAGCTTCTTGATGAGGAATGGGATTGGCTGGGATAAGAATAAAATTATTTAAATGCCGTTCTGAACGTTGAGTGATGGGATTGAACAAACGCACAGATTCTAAGGTGTCTCCAAAAAATTCCAGCCTTAATGGCCATTTATACAAAGGGCAGAAAATGTCTATAATTTCTCCTCGCACACTAAATTCTCCCACCCCTTCTACTAGATTCAATCGTTCATAACCCAGGAATTGCAAGAATTGAATGAATTCTTCCCTAGGAATTTCTTCCCCTTTTTGATAAATTTGTATCTTTTGGTTAAAGTTAGATACAGGAATAAAGTAAGAAATCAACATCTTTGGAGTGGTAACTACTACAGGAGAATTTATATTCAATAACCCAAATAAAGCCTTAAATTGTTTTCCCAAGACTTCTGGTCTAGGGCTTACGCCAGTATAAGGTAAAGAAGGCTCTTCTGGTAATAAAAACACCTTTTCATTTAAAGGTAAGGGTTCTAAGGGAGAAAGGAAAAACTTAAGGGCTTCTGCTATTTTTTGAGCATCATCCAAGCTAGGGATGACAATAAATAAAGGTTGATTGAGTTCCTGGCCAATTCTAGCCAACATATAAGCCAAAGCACTACCTTCCAAACCACAAAGACTGACCTTAGAATTACACTTAATCAGTGATAAAACATCCATGATTCTCATTTTAATATTTTTGAAAAAAATTGCCAAAGAAAGGGATGATAATATTTCCTAAATAGGAATTTTACTCAAATCAGCTAATTGAAGAAAAAGTTCTTTTATTTGCGTAAGTAAAGCGAGACGGTTTTGGCGAAGCTCTTTATCTTCTACCATTACCATTACATGGTCAAAAAAGTCATCAATAAAAGATTTAAGTGTAACTAAGGTGTTTAATGCCCCATAATAATCCTTTTTCCCTAAAAGGGTGTTGATTTTTTTCTTTATCTCCAGATATTTCTCAAAGAGTGCCCTTTCTTGGGGCTCTTTAAATAAAGCCGGGTTTGGCCCTGTGGATATCACAGTGGTAATAATACGGTGGACACGTTTATAAGCAATGACCAGAGGTTGAAAATGTAAAGATTGAGAAAACTCTGAAAGCGCATGTGCCTTAGCAAAAGTGCTTGGCACATGACCGTTAAAAACAGCTAACACGGCTTCCATTACAGGGTGGGGATATCCTTTTTCCAATAAAAGGGAAGTCAATCGGGTTTTAAAAAATTCTATTAATTGCCCTTTAATTTCTGAGGCAAAACGATTTTCATAGGCCTTAATTCCAAAGTCAATAAGCTCGAATAAAGATAAGGAAAATGCCTTTTCATGTAATATCCGCAAAATTCCCAAAGAATTACGGCGTAGGGCAAATGGGTCAGATGTGCCTGTGGGAATTAATCCTACTCCAAAACAACCCACTATGGTATCTATTTTGTCTGCTATAGAAAGTATTGCCCCTTCTTCTGTTTGGGGTAATACTCCTCCTGCCTCTATGGGTAAATAATGCTCTTTTATGGCCTTAACCACTGCCGCAGGCTCTCCCTGTTTTTGAGCATAAATACCTCCCATTACCCCCTGTAATTCAGGAAATTCATTAACCATTTCAGTAATCAAATCTGCCTTACATAAGAGGGCTGCCCTTATAACTGCTTCTTTTTTTTCAGGAGCAATTTTTTCTGCTAGCCAACTTGCTATTTTCTGTATCCTTTGCACCTTTTCCCAAACACTACCTAAGTCTGCTTGAAAAATTACCCCTTTTAACTGGGGCAGGTAGTCAATTAGAGGGGTTTTTAAGTCTTTTTCATAGAAAAATCGGGCATCTGCCAAGCGTGCCTGTAATACCCTTTCCAGACCCTTCTGGACAGGTTTGATATTGACTACAGGAGTATTGATTATAGCCACAAAACCCGGTAAAAGCCTTTGTTTTTCATTTTGAATGGGAAGATATTTTTGATGGTGCTTCATCACAGTAATAAGCACGGGGGAAGGCAATTCCAAAAAGGCATCATCAAATTTACCTGCAATGGCCACAGGATATTCCACCAAGAAATTAACCCAATTTAAGAGTTCTTTATCCAATAAAGGCCTGCCTCCTATTCCTTGAGCAGCTTTATTTGCCAGATTAATTATTTCATCTCTCCTTTTTTCTGGCTCTACTATGACAAAGGCCTTTTTTAACTTAGAAATATATTGGTCAGGGTGGGAAATGGTAATAGCCTCTGGCGCAGAAAACCGATGACCAAAAGTGATATTATTACTTTTGATGCCATCTATTGTAAAGGAAATAATTTTATTATCTAATAAGGCCAATATCCAATGTATAGGCCGACTAAATCTGATTTTTCCTTCATGCCAACGCATAGATTTTGGGAAAGAAAGAGAAAGAATATAATCAGGTAACAATTTAGCTAAAATTTCTTCTGTGGGCTGGTCACTTTCTTTAATCTTTACTCCTACATACTCCCCTTTTGGGGTCTCAATACAAGTTAATTCAGAGACTGAAACCCCTTGTTTCTGGGCAAAACCTATGGCAGCCTTGGTGGGATTACCATCATGGTCAAAGGCAATTTTATAAGGAGGACCTATCACTTCTATTTCTTTACCTGTTTGTTTTTCAGGAAGACCAGTAACCATAACTGTTAGACGTCTTGGAGTGGCCATAATTTTTATCTTGCTCCAGGTTAAATTGGCCTGTTGCAGATATTCAGAAAAAAGTGTCTCCATCTGATCTAAAATCTCAGGGAAGATAGTTAATGGTAACTCTTCAGTGCCTATTTCTAAAACTAGTGTTTTCATTTTTTTAATAAAGGGTAACCTAGTGCCTCTCTTTGCTCCAGATATTTTTCTGCTGACAGATGGGCCAGACGACGCACCCTAGCAATGTATTGAGTCCTTTCAGCTACACTGATTGCTCCTCTGGCATCCAGTAGGTTAAAAATGTGTGAACACTTTAAGCAATATTCATAACCAGGTAGAACCAGCCCTGCTTCTAATAAATTCTCACTTTCTTTTTCAAAGAACTGAAATAATTGTAAAAGCATTTTTACATTAGCCAACTCAAAATTATATTTTGAGCCCTCTACTTCTTCCTGAAAGTGAAGGTCACCATAAGTAATGCCTGGGGCCCAACTTACTTCAAACAAATTATCTATCTCCTGGAGATACATGGCAATACGTTCTAGTCCATAAGTAATCTCTGCAGAAATAGGACTTAAATCAAATCCCCCTACTTGTTGAAAATAAGTAAATTGAGTGATTTCCATACCATCCAACCATACTTCCCAACCCAATCCCCAGGCACCCAGAGTGGGAGACTCCCAGTCATCTTCTACAAAACGAATATCATGCTCTTTTAAAATGATACCCAACTTTTCCAGACTTTTAAGATATAGTTCCTGGACATCAATAGGAGAAGGTTTTAGGATGACCTGATATTGGTAATAATGTTGAAGACGATTGGGATTTTGTCCATAACGTCCATCCGTAGGACGACGAGAGGGTTGAACATAGGCTACCTGCCAGGGTTCTGGTCCTAATACTCTAAAAAAAGTAGCAGGATGAAAGGTTCCTGCCCCCACTTCTATATCATAAGGTTGTTCAATAATACAACCTTGGTCAGCCCAAAACCTTTCTAAAGCGAAAATAATTTCTTGAAGATACATGAAGCCTGAATTACCATTGCCTAGCAAAATTGTCAATCTTTAAAAGTTAGTATCTGCTCTCTTCATTTTTTTTATAAACCTTATCAGAGACCTTCTCAGAAATAAACATTTTGCTTTTTTGACAAATTTTTGTTTTTTGTGTAATTTGGGATTTATGAAAATCACCTCAAGTGCAGTTCAATGGAAAATACCTAAGATTGTGGTTCTCACCAAGGGAGTGGGTGCAGGAAATAATGAGTTAACCGCTTTTGATAAGGCCTTGCTTAGGGCAGGAATTGGCAACCTAAATCTTATTAAGGTAAGTAGCATCATCCCACCTGGTGGTAAGGTAGTTAAGGTGGAAGATTGTATTCTAGATTTACCTAAAGGCGCTCTCATTCCTGCTGTCTATACTCAGATAATCAGTGCCACAAAGGGCTTAACCATTTCTTCAGCCATTGGTGTTGGAATTCCACGACGACCGGAGCAAAATGGGATGATTTTGGAAGCTAGTATTCAGGGACCCAAGGAAAAAGCGGAAACATTAGTGCGTCAGATGATAGTGGAGGCATTTGAGGCTAGAGAAATGGAATTAGGAGAAACTGTGATTATATCTTCAGAAGCTCAGAGTGCACACCATATAGTTTGCACTGTAGCTGCGGCCCTTCTCCTTTAGGATTAGAAATATTCAAAGACAATATAGCTTAAATTTCTAATTTATAACGCCGTTTGCGGCCTATTTGGGTTCTACCCCAAATTAGTCCTAAAACCCAACCCACCAATAAAACAGCAGCACCGCTTAAAAACCAAAGACGTTTTTCTTTTCCCTCAAGTGCCTTATTTCTTTCTAAGAGAGTGGCTAATTGGGTTTTTAGTTTTTTATTTGCTATTTCCAATTGGTCCTTGAGTTGTTTGGTTTCAATATAGTTAGCAGAACCTGATTTTAGGTCATTATATTCCTTTTCTAACTTGACCAACTGCTTTTCCTTTGACTCTAAACTGGCTTTTAGCTTTGAATTTGAAGTTTCTAAAGTTTCTTTGATTTGATTGAGTTTCTGAACTTGTTTCTGCAAGTATTTTACCTTGCTTTGGAGCTCATTAATAATTAAAGATTTAGGAATATTTGGACTCAAGTAGTGACTCAAGACATATCCTTCCTTGCCGTCTTTTAGTCGAACCTTAGTCCAGCCATTTAGCTCTTCCAAAACTTCCACTTCTTCACCTGATTTTAGCATGGCTAGAATCTTATGTTTTATAGATGGGCCATTCCGAAAAGTAATTTTGATAGAATCAGTGACATACATGGTCTTAGCCCAAACTGGAGTAACAAATGAGATAAAGATAATTATTAAAACAAGCTTAAAGCTCATTTTAGGCATAAAATTCCCCTCCTTTAGATTTAATCTTATTTTTGTAACATAATCACACTAGATTTGTCAAAGGAGAAAAGAGCTAGAACAGGGATACGGCAAAGTAGTTTAATTAGAATAGATAAAGAGGTAATTTTTGTAGCACAACCTGTCTGCCGACAGGCAGGAAGGTTTTTTAAATAAAAAAGATAATTAAATGTCCTGCCCTTAAGGGCAGGACAGGTCTTAGCTAATTAAAAATTCAAAACTTAACTTAATCATTCTTTTGGGTATGGCAGTAAAAGCAGCCTTTGTCGTCTCCGCCACCACCTGCCTCTTGTGAAAGATAATCCCACCTCAATAAATCAGGATAAGGTGAACCATGTGGTCGATGGCAGGAAAGACACATGACCATGTCTGTACCAGGAGTGACAGTGGTATCAGGTGTTTCATCACTTATGTCTTGTTTACCTACAGGAGAAAGTGGATCATATAAATGAGTATCACCGCCTACATATTGATATTCACCTGAATTTGGTATCACTGCATCTGATGGATGTCTTATCCACGGACTTGAACTACCCTGTCCTCCATGACTAAAGTTTCCATGACAACCAGTGCAAAATGCCGTAACCCCATCTCCAGCACCACCGCTTTGTGAAAATCCGTAACCTGTAGCAGTAGCATCTCCTATATACTCATTGTGGGCAGTTCCCCCTGGAGCAAGATTTGGATGCCCTGCCTCCCAATCTTTATACTCATAGCCTTTGACCCCTTCTCCAGTAAAACCATGTCCTGAAAGAAAACGATACCAACCTTCATCCGCACTATCTACTAAACCTGATTCAAAATTAGCATGGTCTTTGGCATGGTGTTTTACATTTAAATGACAACCCTCACAGCCATATTTGCCGTTAAGAACAAAGACCATATCAGGGCCGCTATATGGCTGGGACAAATTAATGTGACAAGCATCAGTGCCACAAGTGCCTACACTATTACCAGGTGCCTCAGAAAGGTTATCATCATCCTCACCCAAAAACACATTATGCCCTTTTGTATCATCGTTACCAAGTCCTTCCTTTACCCACCAGAAATTGCCACCTGCTAAGTACTCAGTAGGTTCTGAACTGCCATAATAAAAAACAATAGGGACTTTACAACCACCTAAGTCTTCATAAGTGGAAGAGGTTTGAGAGGAATGACAGGTTACACAAGCGCTAGAATGGTGCCCCCCTTGTTTTTCAATGAGTAAATGCTGGTGAGGGCCATCAGTGCCCAGTGGCTGTCCATCCTGACTATAATGCATTGTATGACAGTTTGAGCAAGGTCCTGACACAGCCGCAAAAACTCTATAAGGCACAAGTATTAAGCCAAAAAAGATACTCAGATAGATAAATGTCCTCATTTTTACTCCTTCATGGGGTGGGACAGCCTGCCAAGACTGTCCCACCATGAAAAATTCAACACCAGACTCTAATCATCTTTGGTGGTATGACAGATAAAACAACCTACATTTCCAGCCCCACCACCAGCTACCATACTGCTGTAATCCCATCTTAAGAGGTCATCATATTCCGTTCCGTGGGCACGGTGACATGAGATGCAAAGGACAATAGAATCAGTAGAACCAGGAGTAATTTGAGCTTCAGGATAACCATTATCTGTAAAAGTAGTACTACCTACGGGAGCAACTACACTATAATCATTATCACTGCCTGTTCCACCATTATACATATAGTATTCTTTAGAAGTATCAGAAGGTAATACAATGTCTGTAGGATGCCTTGTCCAAGAGCCTATGTCACTATGAAAATAACCATGGCACTGAGCACAAAGATAACTAATGGTAGTTTTATCACCATAGCTACTATTTCCATTCACACCTTTATATTGGTTGTGGTCTGTAGTTCCATCTGTAGCTGTCCATTCCCAATCAGGGTCTTCTATACCTTCAATACCACCTAACCATCTGTAACTTGTAGTTATATCTGCTCCTTGCGCTGCTTGATCAACACTTCCTGGCTTAAGACAACTATCATCACCATGATGTGCACCTGCTATAGCAGCAGCATTAGTAGTCTCATCATGTCTACCATGACAACCATATTTCCCAGCACATGTAAGCTGATTTGTCCAACTAGAAGCACCATCATGGATCTGTTCATCACCTAACGCACCAGGGGTAGCATTTGGGTCCCAACCTGGAGGGGTTAATCCAATATTTGAATCTTGTCCTGAAATGCCTGGTAAATCTATCACATCATGCCCTTTTTCAGGATCACCTGCATTAACCCAGTAGAAATCACCACCTGCTAAGCTTTTTCCAGGCCCAGTTCCTGTTGGGGCACTTGTTCTTAATACAATAGGAATTGCGCCTATAATTGCAGAATCGCCACTATGACAGCCTGCACAATCATTTACCAACAATGTTTCATAAGGACCATCACTACCTATTGTAGTACCTCCATGATAACTAGATGTTGGTGTTGTTCCATGCTGACTCCAATGCATTGTATGACAATTTACGCATGGACCACTCACCTTTGCCACCGCCACTCCACTAAATAAAAGCATCACACCCATAACTACTGCCATTAACACACCTACCCTCTTCATTTCTTTTCACCTCCTTTCTACTATGCTCTATTACTACGCTCTATTACTACTTATACCCATTATCACCTCATTTGTCAAGTTTTTAAAAATATAACGCAAGATTTATGCCAAAATAGTTTTAAGTGTGAAGTTTTAAGTTTTAAGTAAAAAAGCAATAATGACAGATAAAGGGGAAATATTTGATATGTATTTTTGATTTGGTTAGCAGGAAAAATTTTAGAAAAGTCAAACCATTAAAAATAACAAAATTTGTCCATTCTATGACAAAAAGTGTCCTGTCCCTCTCTGAAGCAAACAGTTTTTTGTAACTTAAGAAACACTGATTTTGAACATTCCCCAAAATTTAGGCGTTAATTTTTAAAAACATCCCTCCCTGCCGGCAGGCAGGGATGAATTAAAATGACAAATGACAAAGCCCAAATGTCAAATCAAGCCATTTGGATTTTTTAGACCATATTTAAACGTTTGTTCTTTTTGTTAAACTACTTATGGTCTGACTTTGACGTAGCCCTAGGGGAACTCCAATTATATTGACATCTTTCCTTTTATAAAGTATTTTTAAGTTATGCAAATATCAGCAGAGCTTTATGAGTTTGTCATAAGAGTAGTAGATGATAGGGTGAGAGAAATAAAGCTCACCCGTGAGGATTTTAATGCCTTAAAACAAGTGGTAGAAGAATTGGCTCAGGCCCAGAAGAGGACAGAGGAGGAGTTATGTTCTCTTGTTCGTGAACATGCCAAGACCAGAGAAATGGTAGCTGGGCTTTCAGATACAGTGGGTTATGGCCTTGAAAATCAGGCTTATGAGGCCTTACCCAGGCTCTTAGAAAGAGATTTTGATTTAAAGATAAAGGATAGGTTAGCAAGAGGGTATATTGTTTATAAAGACGGTAAAGAGGACGAGGTGAATGTTTATGGATGGGGGATGAAAGATGGTAAAAAATCCTTATCCTTGGTGAATTTGAAGTAAAGCTTTCTCGCAAAAAATTAACTCGTTTTCTTAAACGGGCAGAACGCATCAAGCATTACGAAGGGGCAAAGGAATGCCTTTTTTAGCTATAAACCACATGACCCATCCCAAAATAGAGGAATATGCCAGGTAAAAAGGGATAAAGGTATATTATTCATAATGTCCTTAAAATCACCACAAGATATAGAGTTAAATAAAGGAACAAAATTTGATTAGGAGAAGATAAATTGAGATTTGTAGAGATTAAGAGATAATGGACAGAATAGCAAATCCTAGAAATGACAAATGACAAAGCTCAAATGTCAAATCAAGCCCAAAATCCAAAAATTTAAAGTTTTAAGTGTTAAGATTTAAGTAGAAAACAAAGGCGAAACAGGCAGGAAGGGGAAGCTTAAAACTTGATACTCAAAACTGTTTTTGGCATTTAGACATTTGGATTTTGAAATTTGGATTTTAGGGGATAGATTTCATGTCAACAAGGAACCAATTTTATAAATTCCTATACATACATGAACTAATTTACTACTACCCCTTTAATTCCTATCAGTATTAAATGAAAAAGACAACTGCTATTTTAGTCTTCGGATTAGTTCCTATTCTATCTACCTTCCCTTTTATTTTGAGCATAAATAATGTCCTTCCCTATTTCCCGTTTTATCCTATTTTTGATTTATCTCACTCAGACAGTATGCGAGATGTTTATGGTCTATGGTTGTTTAAACAACTTCTGATGAAAAAAATCTGCTCAACTTGGACAGATTTTATATTTTATCCCATAGGAATAAACCTCAGCCTTTATCTAACCCAAATTTTCTTTTTGGGATTGCTTAGCTCATTATTATCTTTTGTTTTCTCCTGGATTACTATTTATAATATTTTGTTACTACTTGCCTTTTGGGGAATAGGATATTTTACTTACTGTTTGGCGAGAAATGCTGGCTTGGAAAAAAATATAGCCATTATCTCAGGACTGAGTTTTCAAATGTCGCCTTGGACATATGCCAATGTTTTAAGTCATCTTTTTGTGCTCTGGGCAGTTTGTGGTTTTATATTATATGCCATTGCCCTTACTTCTATTATTTCAGCTACTAAAAACCAAGAAAGAGTGCCTTGGCGTTATTATCTTTTAGGAAGTTTTGGTTTTTTTTTAACCTTTACTACTTATGTTTATTTTACTATTTTTATCGCTATTTTTAGTGCCCTTGTAGTTATATGGTATGGCTGTAAAAGCTTAAAAACTTGGAGTATGTTTCTAAAAAATATGTTTAAGCTAGCCTTATTGAGTATAATTCTGGTATGTCCTTTTTTACTAATAATCTTTTGTTATTTGCACAAAGCGGGCACTGAGGTCTTGGCTGTGCCTTTATCCTTGGCCAATAAATGGTCAGTAGACTTGGTTTCCTATTTTTTACCCAGCGAATTCAACCCTATTTTTAAATCCTGGGTTTTTCCTATTAAGCAAAATTTTTCTGGCAATGTAGCTATCCAATCGGCCTTTATCAATCCCGTTATTTTGTTATTTGGCGTTTTAGGTCTTTTGAATTCAAAAAATAAGATTAAATCTTTATGGTTTTTAGTCTTTTTGCTCTTTTTTTCTCTTTCTTTAGGCCCATTTCTGAAAATTAATGGACACACTTATAATCTACCCTTGCCTTATTGTCTCCTTCATGTCTTGCCTATTTTTCAAGCCATTAGGGATTGCAGTATGATGACCGGTATAGCCCATCTAGCTATGAGCATTCTTTTTGGTTTGGGAATAAGTGCATATTACCAAAGATTTTTGGGAAAACATAAACATTTTATAATGAGTATTTTGTTGTTTTTAGGTTTTATATTATATGTGAATTATTATTTCACATATACCACCCCTAATTTATCGCCAGGTTATAAAATTATCAAAAATGCTCCTAGAGATAAAACAGTATTGGAACTTCCTTATGACCCTTATCGTTATGCTAATTTTTATGCCCAAATGTATCATCACAAACGTTTAATCAATGGTATGGGATTAAGGCTGTCACCTTTTTATAATAATTATTTTGAACAGATTTGGCAAAATATTTTAGCTATTCCCAAGCAAACTATAGCTGCCCTTAATTTAGGCTACATTATCGTGCATAAAGATGGGTATAACTGTAAAACTACCACTTCCTCCTTAGGACAAGAAATCTGGAGCGATAAAAAAATCTCCATTTTTAAGGTATCTTCATCAGGATTAAATATTAAACAATATTTTTTAGATTTTTCTTCAAAAGAAAAAACATTTGCCATTTTTAAGGGACTATCCTCTCCTGAAATAAGTGCAGAAACCCCTCCGCGAACCTTTAGATGGTCTTCAGAGAAAAAGACGGAAATTTGGTTTTATATCTCGCCAAAAGATACACAAAAAATAAATTTTTTAGAAATCTTTGTTTATCCATTTGTGCCCCCGTTTAGGCAAACGCAAGTTATGACTGTATTTTTAAATCAATATAAAATAAAATCCTTAAATTTAGAAAAAAAATGGACATTATATAGATTGAAAGTTAAAGATAGATTAAAACCTGGCTTGAACAAGCTCAGTTTTGAATACAGCCATGTCTTTAGGCCATGTGATTATTATTCAGAAAGTAAAGATGATAGAACCTTGGCTGTGGCCTTTGATTTTTTGAGGCTCAAGTGAATGTATAATTAAACCACCCTTGCCCCAAAAAGCCTTTTCATTCTTTCCAAGGCAAAGATATGGGCGTTTTTATCAAAGTCTGCTACTCCTTTTTCATGGATATAAATCTCATAATCCCTTTCACATAAATCACTTACTGTTTCCATCACACAGATAGAAGTGCACACTCCTACTATATGGACTTGAGTGATATTTTCCTTCTTTAAAATCTGTTCCAGATTAGTATTAAAAAAACCGCTGAAGTGTTGTTTGGGGACAATATAATCTTTTGGAGCTGGAGATAATTCAGGCACAATTTCCGCTCCTTTTGTTCCCTTTATACAGTGAGGAGGAAACCGTTTAAATTCTCTATCTTCTGGTTCATGTTGGTCAGCAACATAGATAATAACTGCTCCTTCCCTTCTTTTAGTTTCAATCAATTTTTTTATATAAGGAATAATCTTTTGGGCAGCTTCGCCACAATAAAGAACACCTTCAGGACTTACGAAGTCATTTAACATATCTATTATTAAAACAGCCTGTTTAGACATTAGTTTTGGGGTCTTTTAAAAGTCTTTTGCGTCCAAATAGGAAGTAACATAATCCACCTATACAGGGAATAAAGATGACAAACAATAACCAGAGAAATTTTCCATAAATATTCTTTATTTCTTTAGTCATTAATTCAATAATTGCCCAGAAAGTGGGTATCATAGGTATTAAAAAAATAAGAATTAATAAACCCCACTTAAGCATTTTCGGTAAATGTTTTAAATATTAACCTATATGCTCACTACCCATCTTATATCTCAGGGAAGAAGCAATTTTGCCAGTTATTGGCTGGTTGCAATCAAATAAGTCTATTTTTAGACTGCTTCTACTGCTTTTACTTCAGAAATTTGCTTTTTTAAATAAGCTTCTACACCCATTTTCAGAGTCATCTGAGACATAGGACAGCCTGCACATGCCCCTTTTAATCTAACTTTGACTATTCCATCTATCACATCTACTAATTCAATGTCACCACCATCTGCTTGAAGAGAAGGTCTTACTTTATTTATGGCCATCTGCACCCTATTTTTTAAATCACTCACTTTCTTTCTCCTTTAACATAAATTGGGGGACACTTAAAAATCCCCCTTTATGGACTTTGGGGTTATAATATTTAGTGTGCATTTTTCTCCACCTAGCTTCAATTAAAGCTTCATCAGCCATTACTGGGTCATATTTAAAGCTTCCCAATATAAAACTCCACATCCCACCAGGATAGCTAGGAATGGCATAAACATAAATCCGCACAATGGGATATATATCTTTTAAAAAATCACATAATCCCTTTATAAACTGTTCATGCAAATAAGGAGACTCACTCTGAATCACCATTATACCATCCTCATTTAAAACCTCAACCAAATCTTCTTGAAACCCTTTTTCATAAAGAACTTTGGCCGGTCCTACTGGGTCAGTAGAATCAATAATCACTATATCATATTTGGAGCGATTTTTCTTGACATACCATCTTCCATCACTAATATGAATCTTCACCCGTTTATCCCTCAATTTATTACTTACTGAGGGGAAATACCTTTGGGCCACTTTGATTACTTCAGCATCAATTTCCACCAAATCTAACTCTTGCACCATTTCATGTTTCAAAATCTCCCTTACACTACCCCCATCACCTCCACCAATGACTAACACCCTTTGAGGACAAGGATGGGTAAAAAGGGCAGGATGCACAATTAATTCATGATAAACATATTCATCTCTCTCAGTAAGTTGGACACACTGGTCTAAAATTAACGCCTTACCTAAATTTTTGAATTTTAGAACATAAATCTCTTGGTAAGATGAGTGCTCATGGTAAAGAATGTCTTCCACCAAAAATCCAAGCCTTAATCCATTTATTTCTTCGTAAAACCAACCATCATTTTTGTTCAGCATCTGAATAAGAATCACCCCGATGAAAATCCAAGACATGCATTTTTTTAGGTTTTAAATATTGCTTGACCACAGAAACTACTTCTTCTGGTCTTACATAAGGAACACAGGTATAAATGTCTATGGCTGCATATCCTATTTCAGGCCATGAGTGAACGCTCATGTAAGACTCCTTCAATAGGGCTACTGCACTCAGTCCTTGAGGATTAAATTTATGGGTCTTAAGCTCTACTAACGTTGTACCGGAGACTTCTACCGCTTTTTCCAGCATTCCTTTTATAAGCACCTCGGAATTTAAAACCCTTCCATTACACCCCCACAATTCCAAAATTAAATGCTTCCCCATCCATGCCATTTCACCCCCCTTAATTTAAAAATTTACTTCTTTAAGGACAAGTTACATAAGCCTCCTGATCGTAATAAAGTTCTCTCTGCCAATCCACCTTGCCCCTTACCAAAGGTTGAGGTGAATTTACTGCATAAATCCGAAACAGATTAGAAGTATAAAAATCCACCTCTGGGATTTTAATTTCTACAGGTGCTTCTTTGACTACCTTTAATTCCAAATTCAAAATGTCGTCTCTTTCTAAAAGATAAGTGTGAAACCCCCGCACAATATCGGTAATGGTAAACCCCATTTCTAAAATGTCTTTTTGTATATTCCACCATTTTTGACGTGATGCTTCTAAATGTGTCAACCCAAAGTAACCTATAGAACCTTCTCCTTTTAAGGCTTCAACACACCGAGAAAGGAATAAACGAAGACCCCCTATGGTCTCTACAGGGTCTGTCAAAAAAACATCATATTTGCCTTTAAATTGGTCAGGAAGGGGCTCTCTAACGTCATAACGAATTACTTCAAGATTATTCCAACCTTTTAAAGCTGCTTTCTTTTCAATAAAGTTTAAAATCCTTTGATCAATTTCTAAAACAGTGACTTGTTTTGGAAAACCTGAAGCAAGCAGGGCTAAAGAAGTTAAGTCATCATCTCCCAATAAAATAATATTTTTACCTTCTATATCCCCAAGTTGATACATAAAAATCACCCGTGCTACCGTATCTGTGGAGTCAACATAGCCTTGGTCGTATTCTGAAATCGCCTTAGGACGTTCAAAAGTTAAGCTCTCAAATTCTTTTACTAACCATTTGAAAGGAGATAAAGTAACAGTTTTACCATGACACTCAGGACACATAGCAGAATTAAAAACTGAAATCCCTAAATCCTTAGCTTCTTCTCTTCCTTTTGAAGTGAGATAAAATAAATTGTTTTTATATTCTAAGATTTTATTTCTTAGGAGATTTTTTAAGGTTTTTTGAACGGTGGGTATATCAACATCAATATACTTGAGGAGCTTCCAATATGTCAAGGGTTGAGCTAATAAAAACCGTAATACAAAGCTCTTAACCCTTGTTTCTGCCAATCTATCCTCCTCTTCTGATATACTTTACATCGGTCTTCTATCATAAGCAGTTGTTTTTTACATGATTTTATGGAAATGTCAAGTAGCCAAAAAACCAGGCAGTATGATAACATGAAAAAGTTGTGCACCTTGGTAGTAAGGCCTGCCTGACAGCAGGCAGGTTGGAATTTTATCCAAAAATCAATCACGGATTTTGGGCCATTTTTGCTATTGACATTTGATAAAGAAGTGAGTATAAAGAATATACCCACCTGAGAGGTGAAGTGGAAATTTTAACTTTTTGTAGCCAAAGAATATAGTTCTTTTATATGTTTGAGATTATGGCCAATTGAGGGTAAATCTGTATTATCCATGAGTTTAGAGTCTTTGTTAAACTTAAGTGAAGGATGTAAATATTCAGATAGTCACAATAAGAGAATTTACACAAGATTTAAATTAGAGGATATAAGACATCACAACTCAAGAAATTTTTGATATGTAGGTTTATTTAAAATTCTGGCTACTGGAAATACTTGTAAAAATAATCCCATTTTTGACAGATAAGTGGATTGATTTACTAAAAATATTTTTTGTGAGGAAGTAAAGATGAATTTAGCTCAACTAAAAGCAATGAAGATCAACTCCTTAATTGAACTGGCAAAGGAATTAAATATAGAAGGTGCCCCTGGGATGAGTAAACAGGCGTTGATCTTTACTCTTTTGCAGACGCAAGCAGAAAGAAATGAGGCTATTTATGGTGAGGGGGTGTTGGAAATCCTTCCTGATGGTTTTGGTTTCTTACGTTCTCCTTATAATAATTATTTGCCTGGACCTGATGATATTTATGTCTCTCCCTCTCAAATCAAAAAATTTGGTCTGCGCACAGGGGATACCGTAAGCGGAGAAATACGACCTCCCAAGGAGGGAGAGAAATATTTTGCTCTAGTAAGGGTGAAAAGCATCAATTTCGAAGTTCCAGAGAAGGCAAGGGAAGTAATTTTATTTGACCACTTAACTCCTTTGTTCCCTAACCAAAAAATCCATTTAGAGTATACGCCTACTAATTATTCTACCCGAATTATGGATTTACTCACACCCATAGGAAAAGGTCAGCGGGGACTCATTGTGGCTTCTCCTCGGACAGGGAAGACTATGCTTTTAAAAGATATTGCTCACGCTATTGAGACTAACCATCCAGAAATTTTTCTCATTGTTTTACTCATAGATGAAAGGCCTGAGGAAGTGACAGATTGGCAACGTACTGTTAAGGCAGAAGTAATTAGTTCTACCTTTGATGAACCAGCTCACCGTCATATTCAAGTAGCCGAAATGGTAATAGAGAAGGCGAAAAGACTAGTAGAATACAAAAAAGATGTAGTAATTTTACTAGATAGTATTACCCGTTTGGCTAGGGCTTATAACACTGTAGTACCTGCCAGTGGCAAAATTCTCTCGGGAGGGATAGATGCTCATGCCTTGCACCGGCCTAAACGGTTCTTTGGAGCTGCTAGAAATATTGAAGAAGGTGGCAGTTTAACTGTTATTGCTACTGCTTTGATTGAAACAGGTAGCCGTATGGATGAAGTCATCTTTGAGGAGTTTAAAGGGACAGGAAACCTGGAAATTCATCTAGATAGGCGTTTAAGTGATAAGCGTATTTTCCCTGCTATTGATATTAATAGGTCAGGAACAAGAAGGGAAGAATTGCTCACAGACCCCAAATATCTCCCTCGCATTTGGCTTCTAAGGAAACTCTTATCACCGCTAAATCCAGTGGATGCTATGGAATTTCTTTTAGAAAAAATAAAGATGACTGAAACAAATGAAGAGTTTTTAAATTCTATGAATCAATAACCCTACCAATTTCTTAAAAAAATTGTAAAATGTGTTTAAAGGAGGTGTGGTTATGAAAGAAAAAATTCATCCCCCATATTATCGGACTAAAATCAGGTGTGCTTGTGGTTTTGAATTAGAAGTAGGTTCTACCAAAAAAGACATTAAGGTAGAAATTTGTTCTCATTGCCATCCTTTTTTTACAGGTAAGGAAAAATATATTGATGCTGCTGGTCAGATAGAAAAGTTTAAGAGGAAATACGGAATTGTTGACAAAGAATAATGGATATTTGGCAAAAATTAGAGGGAATAGAAAACAAATTTGTAGAATTAGAGAAGCTCCTGGCAGATTCAGAGGTATTGAAAGACACCGAAAAATACCGTCAATATGCCAAGGAACATGCAGATTTATCTAAAATTGTTCAAGTTTATCGGGAATATAAAAAATTACAAAAAGAGTTAGAAGAAAATAAAGAGCTCCTCTTGGATAAAGATGAAGAATTACGCAATTTGGCCAAGGCAGAAATCTCTACGCTAAATAAAAAAATAGCAGAAAAAAAACAGGAACTTAAAATCTTACTTCTTCCCAAAGAATCAGCAGATGAAAGAAATATTATTTTTGAAATACGAGCAGGAACAGGTGGCGAAGAAGCTGCCCTTTTTGCAGCAGACCTTTTTAAAATGTATACAAAATATGCAGAGAACAAGGGATGGCGTGTTGAAATGTTAAGTTCCCACTTTACTGGCATGGGTGGAATAAAGGAAATCATCGCTGCCATTGAAGGAAAGGGGGCATATAGCCGTTTGAAATATGAAAGCGGGGTGCATCGGGTTCAACGTGTCCCTGAGACAGAGTCTCAAGGAAGAATTCACACCTCTGCTGTAACTGTAGCTGTTTTGCCAGAGGCTAAAGAAGTAGAGATAGAAATTGACCCTAAAGATTTGAAGATTGACTTGTTTCGCGCCTCTGGTCCTGGTGGACAGCACGTAAATGTGACAGATTCGGCGGTAAGAATTACCCACTTACCTACTGGTATTGTGGTTCAGTGTCAAGATGAGCGTTCCCAATACAAGAATAAGGCTAAGGCTATGAAAATCTTACGAGCTCGTCTTTTAGAAAAGAAGCGTCAAGAACAAGAACAACAAATGGTTGAGGAACGTCGGAGCCAAGTAGGCACTGGAGATAGGAGTGAGAGAATTCGCACTTATAATTTTCCTCAGGGCCGGGTTACAGATCACCGCATCGGTCTTACCCTGTACCGGCTGGAGGAAGTCTTGGAGGGAGATTTGGATGAAATCATTGATGCCCTCATCGCTCATTACCAGGCTGAGGCTTTAAAAAAGATGTAACCCGAAATTACCTTAACTTTTAAATTCCATTGCCAAAATAAAATCCAATAAAAACAGACATGAATGCAGGAAATTGGCAAAACAAGTATCCTGTCTGCGGGGCAAACAGGTTTTAGGACTTTTGCAGGAGCTTCTTTTGATGTTTGTGGTTTCACCTTTTAGGTGACAGTGATACTTCAAGATTAACTTCACTAACCGTCTTGTATTCACGAAGTCGCCGAAGGCGATTTGCCGAAGGCAAGCGAAGCGCAGCGTGAATACTTTGTTACTTTGTTAAGCGTCATTTTCTCCTCCTTTCGCAGTTGTAGTGGAATTGGGGTCAAACTTACAAAATACAGTTAAGAAAATAGAAAACGGAAAACAGAAATTCCCAGTTCCCATTTCCCAATTTCCAATTCCCATTTCCAACGTGCCAACGTTCTAACGTGCAAACGTGTAAACGTGCTAACGTTCCAATTTAACAGAAGGCGATTTTGCATTTTTCAATTCGCATTCTGCATTGTGCCATTGCGCTTAACCATTTATAGTTTAGCAGATTGCTCCGTTAAGCCATCAAGACCAAGCCCTTTCAGGGTGGCTTTCGCCAGTCTTGATGGCACTTCGCAATCTGCTTTTTAAAAACTAGAGTTGGTTGAAAGGAAAAAGTTTTTTCCCTTTAATTAATTATTAAGGTTAAAAATATTAAAGAGTAAGGCAAAAAAAGTTTTTCTTTAAGGGACTATTTTTCTGTCAAGCCTGTCGGCAGACAGGCAGGGAGAAGCGCAGTGACCTGTCTGCCAACAGGCAGGGCTGCGGAATGCAGGCAGGTGGGTTTTCTTTTAAAGTAATTACGGATTTTGGGTAAAGAAAATTATCTACAGATTTTAATGATCATGATAACTGCTTTCCCACACACCTACTTGAAAGTGGGACAGATTTAAGGTATATTCAAGAGCTACTGGGGCATAAAAGCTCTAAAACAACTGAGATTTACACCCATGTGCGTGAGCAGGACATTGGCGGATTAAGAGTCCATTGGACACCATAGGGAAGGGAGGTAATGAGGTTACAAAGAAGTGAATTCCCTACTTTATGTACAGAAAGTTAAGTTCTTCCAGAGCAAGGTATAAACGACCCCATTCTATTATTTTAAGTTGGGCGAAATTTTGCTTGGCTTATTCGGATCAATTGCAAAGCTAAGTAGGATAGCTAAGAAATCAAAATTAAATCATGTTCGAAATCAGCTTGTGTGGAGCTACTAGCAATGGTAACAATTCCTACTATAAGAAGTTTTTTAGAGTTTGGTTTAAAGAGAGGAAAGGCAATGAAACGCTTTTTGTTCAATTTTAATATCGCTTATCTCTATGCCTTTATTGCTGGTATTTTAGTTTCGCTGGCAATTAACCTTTTTACCAGCGCACTTTTAACGACAAGCTTACCAATGAGTATTCATAGAGTATATGGGATAGCCTTATCTCTCTTTATTTCCTCTATCGGTGCTTTTGGAGTGAGCGCACTTTTAGAGAATGCACGAGGTGAGTGGGAGTCAGCAGGCTCTCCCTACAAATTGAAGAGAGATTTTATAGAGAGAAGAAAGTATATAGTTTGGATGTATTTTTCGTTGGCAATTTTCCTTAGCGGGGTTATATGTTCTGTACTTTTGTACATTTGGAGGAAATAGAGAATGGGTGAAATGCTACATCTTGAAGATGTGATGAAGGATTCTCGTAAAGGGTGGCCAACTTTCGATGATTTGCAAAAGAAAGAAGTTCTCCTTGACGAAAAACTTATTAAAAAAGTTGAGGGCCTACTGCAAAGCAACCGGCGCTGCCTTATTAGAGGTGCCGAAGGGAGAGGCAAGACAGTTTTAGCAAGAGTTATAGGTTCTAATAAGTTCAAAAAAAATTGGAAAGTATATTTTATTGATATCCGCGAACTCAGGAAAGAAGATATTAATAGTATATGCCGTCAGATTGAAGCACTTGGAGAACAGAAAACTTTATTTATTATAGAAAATGCTCATGCCTCTTTAGATGAAATAACCCCCAAACTTATAGAGCTTGCAAATAATTGTCAAAAGCCTTCTTTTATCTTTACCTTAAGAAAGATATTCCCTGGGAAGGAATCACTTCTTATAATAAATCCTTTTGAGGAGTATGAAGAAAAAGGATGGTATGTAGATTTAAGTCCGGATTTAGGAATGATGCTAGGAATTATCACAACATTTATTTCAGCGAGAAATATACCTTATTCTCTTACGGAAGAAGATAAATCTTGGATAAAAAGAGAATTTGGGGAACAAAAGGCAAATTTGCGTAGGTTCAGATGGTATCTTGAGACATGGAGTGAAATAGGCGGTCCTCTTCATTCTGTACCCAAAGAGAAGGTTTTAGAGAGAGTGTTAAAGCAATTCCTCATCAGAGAGTTTAATACTGAGCTTCAAAAAATGCTAATCAAAATTTCAGCAGTATTCCAATTTGATGTAAGTTTCCATGGGGAGAATTTTGAGAAAAATATTCTAACAGAGCTTACTGAAAGGGGCGTCATAACATTCTTACCAGGAAATTATTATAGAATGCAACACTCTTCAGACGCAGCTTATGTCATAGAAGCTGAAGCAATTCTAAGGGAAACAAAGGAGCCTGAGGTTCTTACCGCTGATATTTTAAAACAGTACCTGCAAAAGAAACCTGTCAATTTTCTTGAATTAATGGGTGGTATATATCGCAATAAACAAAAGCTTATCTTGTCTCAAATCTTTAAAGACCAAGAAACGTATAACACCATTTTTGGTATGATTAAGCAAGATGGTATCAGAGCTGTAAGTTCTGTCCTTCGTTATATAACTTGGGCCTGTGGCAAAGAAAAAGGATTAGAGTTTTGGTCTCAGTATAAGAAATTATGGGGCGATTCTCCAAAGGAACAAGGAGAAAAACTTAAAGAGAAACTAACTGGAGCATCTCTTATTGAAGTTGAGTTCCTACTTTTATTTTTAAGCAGAGTCGATGCTAATGAAAAAGATTGGTTAGCAACCGAGGCATTAGATGAGGATGTTTTAGTTAAAAAGGCAAAAGAGGCCTCATTTTCAATTATTCCAAATTTAATCAGATTATTACCTCACGAGAAAGCTTCACGGGTCATTTCTAAACTCAACCCAAACGATGTAGCGGAAAAGGCAAAAGCCGCTACCGCCCAAAGGATAATGTGGTTTTTGAAGTACTGCTTACAAGATCCCTTCAGCATAAATTTTGTAAAATCATTTTTAATAATTCTTCATAAAGATGGCAAGCTAATAGAGAAGCTCAAAAATTCAGAGCTAAGTGTAATATTAAATTGCCTAGGTATTATTAAAAATATAGATCCTGAGGTATACAAAGACATCAAAGATAATATTTCGCCACATTGGTTGCAAATATGGCTTTCTTCAAGTCTGAGTAGAGTTGCCAACCGACTTTATAGGTATCGTTGGTGTGTTGGAGAGCCAAAAAGATTTGCACAATCAGTAGTAAATAGTTTAGCTTCAAAACCACTTGGTGAACCAATTAAGAGGTTATATAGCCAACCTGAAACAAAGCCTCTTAAAGTCTTGGGCAAGTTATTAAATTCAGCTTATCAGGTTGCCTTTGAAGATGAAAAACATGCAGTGGAAAGGATCGCACAACAAATAGTAGATAATCTCAATTTAGAGATGCAACAAAGGTATACTATTGAGCAACTTTCCTTATTACTAAACAATGTTAAAATGTGTAGTGAAGAAACATGGCGTCAGCTGTGTAGTAGAATTCTATCAGAATTAGACTTAGTTGATTATATAGGTATCCCCTTTGATAAAGGATTGGCCGCGCTTATGTGGAATATCTATCAATATAGCGAGGAAAAGGGGCAGGAATTAGCTGATGAGATATTCAAGTTAGATTTCAATAGACTTTTGGATAACTCAGAGACTGAAGCAATAAGTAGACTCCTTTGGAATCTGCTTCAGATTAATAATTTAAAAGTTAAAAACTGGATTGAGAATATAGATAACGAAAAATGGCTTTCAAAAGCTCTATTATCTTCAAGACGTGATGCTTTTCGGCTTTTATGGAGCTTATGTCATGCCGATGAAGAAAAAGGAAAGGCAATAACACGTTCTCTTGCGAATAAAATATTGCCTACCTTTACGGCATTAAAGGTCGAAGACTTGCCTCTTCTTGGTTTTTTTATATTTTGCGGTATTTCGTTTAACTTAAACGTATCCTCCCTTTCGCCTTATGAAATTGCAGAAAAGTTTAGCGAGGAATTAAGCTTAAGTGAGCTGGCCTTTTGTATTTACTTGCTTAAGGAGAAAAATAATAAGATAATAAAAGAATTTTTAAAAGAGTTAAGCAGATTCTTATTTATAAGATTTCCCACATTTTCAATACAAGAAATTATAGAAAAGTATCCGTTTGATATTACAAAGAATTTGCTTAAGGAAATCCTCAGGGATTTCGACCTCCCAAAAGAGCCAGATTCAACTTTTGCTGAAATGGTTTCTTTGACCAAAGTTTATTTAAAAGAGAGGGGCAAAACGAAGATAGCTTTTAGTCAATTAAAAGATTTCTTTCTCAAGAACCCTCCTGATGGCTCTATTTTTAAATCTGCAGATGACTCTACTAAGTGGCTTAGTATAGCTATAGAATATGGAATTTATCTTACAGAGCAAGTTCCCCATTATAAAAATCCATCTTGGATAGTAACATTATTATCTCTTAATAAGGATAGTAGTTTTGTTTCATCTTTCTGGGAAAATGAGGTATAAGATAATCATTACCAAGCAAAACATTTGCCTAACAGCGGATAAAAGGGAAATCAAAGATTTCCCCAAATTACCCTATCGGGCAACTTCTTTTATCCGCAATACGTCAGATTGTGTAAAAAGTCAAAAAATTTGATTAAGTGTCGCAAAAAGTGGGAGAAAGAGGTAAAATACTGATAAAAAGTGGTTTAGTAAACCCAATTTGTAATCAAATAATGTGGAATAGTGGGAAAATAAAAATTCAAAATTAGTTATCATCTATGAAAAAGTTATGCAACCCCTTTTATACCAAAATCAAAATTTTTGGACCATTCATCTATCCGTACCCCTATGCACACATTAACTATTTGGTAGCGCTCCCCTAATCATACTGAGAGCCTTTAAAGGCTAAAAAATCAAAGAGGGCAACCGCTAAAAACAAATTTCTTTTTCATACTGTGCGTAAGGTCATTTACTATATTTATAAGTTTTCTTTTGGAGTTATTACGGATTTGGGAGAATCTTTTAACTTTAGACCATATTTCTGGCAGAGTTTTTTTAAAGAATCGTGCAAATTCTTAGCTGTTTCTCTTGCCTGTTCAAACTTTTTATTTGCAGATTTTAAAATTGCTTCGTCTTTTTTCTCCAAAGCCGAAAGTAACATGGTAAAAGCTTGATAATACATCTCTGCCGTTTCTATGTATGTCTTATGGAAATTTTTGACTTCCTCTGTGCTTGGCTTAATATTTTTGAGCTTTTCCCGGAAATTGTTATAAGTAGGAATAACCTTATCTTTTAAAACATTATAAGTAGTGAGGTCATCTTTATAATTTTCGCCAGTAACGGATTCATAATATTCCATTGCTTCGGTTTCTAAGGGGGTTACTTTGGTAAGTTCAACATTGATGTAGTTCAACAAGTCTTGTGGGACTAAACCATTACCCCAAACTGAGGATAAAGGCACTAAAAATAACCATAAAAAGCCAATTATTACTCTCTTAGCGCCTCTTTTAAAGTGATAGCCCATACCTTCGAAAAGGGTAAAATTGGTGCCGGGGCCCAGAATCGAACTGGGGACACACGGATTTTCAGTCCGTTGCTCTACCGACTGAGCTACCCCGGCTAAGGCTAGCTTATAAAAACCCCAAACAGTTGTCAAGGGATTTAGAGCATAAATTGTGTCTCAAGTTCCCTTCTGCTTGACCTAGGTATTAATTTTTACTATGATGGGAGGAAAATGAAAACCGCCATTTTATTATTTTTATTGCTGACAATAACAGTAACCAGTGTTTATGGCTTAAGTTTGACCGAAGAAGCTATGGATTCCTTTAGGAATGAAGATTATGATGCTGCTATTAAAACAGGGCTAAAGGCCATAAAGGCTGAAGGTGGTTTTGATGCCCATCTAATCACAGGTGCAGCTTATTATAAAAAAGGCAAGCCTGATAAAGCTATACCGTATCTAGAAAAGGCAAAAACACTAGCCCAAACCCAGGAAAAATTTGCAGCAGTTTATAATTTCCTGGGTCTAAGTTACTGCAGTGTGGGGAAAACAGATAAAGCACTTTATTACTTCTCCCAACAGTTAAAAATAGCAAGAGAACTAGGTGATAAAAAAGCCATGGCCTCAGGTTTAAACAATATTGCGGGTGTCCTTCGGGATAAGGGTGAATTAGAGAAAGCCCTTGGATATTATAAAGAAAGTTTACAATATGTGTCTACCAAGGATCTAGTAGCCCTAGGCACCATTCACAATAATATAGGTAATATCTATGCAGTTAAGAAAGATTACCTTAAGGCCATAGATTACTATAAAAAGGCCATAAATTACGCCCAAGAAGGTGGATATTATCTGGGAGTAGGCCCTATGAAATTAAATCTAGGAGAAAGTTATCGAAAGGTAAAAGATTACTCAAATGCCCAAAAGGAACTCCTTAAGGGGCTAGAAATGGTTCAGGGGGCGGGGATCAGGATTTGGGAGGCCACAGGTTGCCTTTATTTAGCCAAACTATATCGTGACTTAGGTCAATATGAAACTACCAAGAATTACGCTTTAAAGGCAAGAAAAATTTTTAAAGAGATAGGAATGCAAGATGGTTTTAATCAGGCTAATTTATTGTTATCATCAATTTCTCCTTGGGCAGTTTATTTAGAAACTTATAAAAATAAAGATGCTGCATATAAAAGGCTTCAAGTGCTCAGAGAGAAAGGTTATCAAGTAATGATAAAAGAAGGAAGGATACCTCAAAGAGGAACTTGGTATCGGATATTTATAGGTGGATTTAAAAATAAGGAAGATGCTTATAAAAAACGGGATGAAGTAAAAAAGGACTTCCCAGGTGCATGGGTAGGAAGTTTAGAATATAAATAGTTTATGGAAAAGAAACAATTTTTTTCCAATACTCATCCGCAGTTATTTAAAGAAGTTTGGCAAGCCTTAAAAAAAGGTAAGAAGAAAAACCATCCTTATTGGAACTATATGGTCAAAAGCATTGAAGCACATAAGGAGTTTATTCCATTTTTAGAAGGAAAACAGAAGACATTGCCTTTAGCGTCTCCTGAGCCTTTTTTGCATCTTACTCTTCATACTGTGGTAGAAGAGTTATTGGACAAAAATGAATTATCTGAAGTGGGCTATTTTTATACAATTCAGAAAAAACGTGGTTTGTCTCACCATGAAATTGTCCATATGTTAGGGGCCATTCTTACTACTCAGCTATTTACTATCTTTAAAGAACAAAAATTTGATTTAGGGCTTTATAAACAAATACTTAAGGAATATGCCCATTATCCTCCAGAAATTTTTTGGGAAAAAATAGAGGAGGGATAAATGCAAAGATTGATTTTGTTTCTGATTGTTTTGTCTCCTACTCTAGCCTGGTCAGATACATTGTATCCTTTGGCTAGTTTGGATGCTCATTTAATTCCTAAAGGGCAGTGGGAATTTCGTTTAGGGGCAAAATATACCCAAAATAGGTGGTTTCCTTTTGAAAGAAAAAATACCCACCGTAAAGAACTCCACCTTCCCCAATTTGACTTAAACATTGGATTAGCCAATAATGTAGAAATACACTTTGATTACCCTTATATTTATCTTGATTCAGACCATACGGACAGTGACTGGGATGGTGGAGATTTAACCTTAGGGGTGAAAATAAATTTATTTAAAGATAAAAATAATTTTCCTGCTGTGTCTATTGATCTAAGCACTAAATTGCCCAATGGAGATTATGAAAAGCGATTTAGCACTAATGAAACAGACTTTTTTGCCTTGGCTTTGCTAGCTAAAAGATGGCATGATTTAAATGTTTTTCTTAATATGGGTCTAGGCATTATTGGCAATCCCCAAGTGAATGCCTCTCAGGATGATGTGTTTGTTTATGGAGTGGGATTTAGTTATGCACTTTGGCCAAACATTGATTTATTGACAGAAATACAAGGTTGGGCAGGCAGTAATCATGATAATAATTATGCAGTGGCCACTATGGGTATTCAATATTGGTATTTATCTCATTGGCGATTAGATGCTGGAGTGCATGTGGGCTTGAATGAACAAAGTGAAGACTGGGGAATTAGTATGGGTATAAGTTATCTCTGGGAATGGTAAAATTAAACAAACTAAAAGAAGCAGCCCAAATAATTCAATCTGCCCATTTTGGCATTGCCTTAACCGGAGCAGGGATTTCAGCAGAAAGCGGTATACCTACTTTTAGGGGCAATCAGGGATTGTGGCAGCGATATGATGCTCAAGAATATGCGCATATTGATAGTTTTCTAAAAAATCCATCTAAAGTATGGCGGATGTTTAAGGAGTTTGACCAGATTATGACCCAAGCCCGACCCAATCCTGCTCATTTAGTGTTGGCTGAGTGGGAAAAACGGGGATATTTAAAGGCCATTATCACCCAAAATGTAGACAATTTACATCAAGTAGCAGGTTCCAAAAAGGTAATAGAGTTTCACGGCAATGCCTTTCGTTTGCGTTGTTTACAATGTGGGCGTATTTATAAAAAGACAGAAATTACCTGGGAGGATGTCCCCTGCTGTGAATGTGGAGGAGTGCTTAAACCAGATGTAGTGTTTTTTGGTGAAAGGATTCCGTTTGAGGCCTTACTTGAAACCCAGAAATTGATAGATGCCTGCGATGTGATGTTAGTTATTGGAACCTCGGCTGAAGTAGCACCTGCCAATTTTTTACCTGATGAGGCCAAAAGACAGGGAGCCAAGATTATAGAAATAAACATCCACTCTACCCATCTAACGGAAACAATAACAGATATATTCTTAACAGGAAAGGCAAGTGAAGTATTGACAGAACTGGCACAAATCATAGGCACTTGCCCTCCTAAACAATCTTGATTATTATTGAGGCCAGCATGAAGGCATTGGTGGTTTTGGAAGACGGAACTGTGTTTGAAGGAAGGTCGTTTACCGTCTCGGGTGAGGCCTTAGGTGAGGTAGTGTTTAATACCAGTATGATGGGATACCAAGAAATCCTGACAGACCCCTCTTATAAAGGACAGATTGTTACTATGACCTATCCCTTGATTGGAAACTATGGCATAAACCAAGAAGATATAGAATCAGCTAACGTTCAAGTAGAAGGTTTTATCGTTAAGGAATATTGTCCTTTTCCTAGCAACTGGCGGAGTGAAAAAACCTTGGCAGATTATTTAAAAGAGGCATCTATTTTGGGGATCGAAGGAGTAGATACTAGGGCATTAACCCGCCATATCCGTTTACAAGGAGCAATGAAGGGGATTATTTCTACCAATAACTTAAATATAAAATCCTTACTAAAAAAGGTAAAGGCTTTTCCTGGCTTGATTGGAAGAGACTTGGCTACTCCTGTTTCCTGTAAACATCCATTTTTATGGCAAGGAGGGAAGTGTTTGAAAGTAAAAAATTGGGGGGCATCTGTTTGGCCAGATAAGACTAAATATAAAGTAGTGGCCATAGATTGTGGAATGAAATTTAATATTTTGCGTGAAATGGAAAAAAGAGGGTGTGAAATCTTGGTAGTGCCAGCCAAGTTAAAGGCCCAGGAGATTTTAGACACCCGGCCTGATGGGATTTTTCTTTCTAATGGTCCAGGAGACCCCGCGCCTATTAAACATGTAATTGAACAAGTGAAAGCACTCATAGGGAAAAAGCCCATTTTTGGCATTTGTTTGGGACATCAGATTATTGGTTTGGCCATGGGGGGAAAGACATTTAAATTAAAATTTGGGCATCGTGGGGCCAATCATCCGGTAAAAAACCTAGCCACAGGTAAAATAGAGATTACCAGTCAAAACCATGGTTTTTGTGTAGATATTGATTCACTGAAGGGGACAGGGATGGAGGTCACCCACCTCAATTTAAATGACAATACCTTAGAGGGCATGCGACACGAAGCCCTGCCTTTATTTTCTGTGCAATACCACCCTGAGGCCAGTCCAGGCCCACATGACGCTAAATATCTCTTTGATGAATTTATTAGGATGATGTAAAGATGCCCAAGGATACTAATATAAAAAAAGTGCTTATCATTGGTTCTGGTCCTATTATCATCAGTCAGGCTTGTGAATTTGACTATTCAGGCACACAGGCCTGCAAGGCCCTTAAAAGCGAAGGATACCAAGTAGTCTTATTAAATAGCAATCCTGCTACTATTATGACTGACCCAGAAATGGCTGACAGAACCTATATTGAGCCTATTACTCCAGAAATTCTGGAGATGATTATTGCTAGAGAAAGGCCTGATGCCTTGTTGCCTACTTTAGGCGGACAGACAGCCCTAAATACTGCTGTAGCTGTAGCTGAGGCCGGGATATTGGATAAATATCAGGTAAAAATGATAGGAGCCTCTTTTGAGGTAATTAAAAAGGCAGAGGATAGAGAGCTATTTCGTGAAGCTATGAAAAAGATAGGCCTAAGAGTGCCTAAAAGTGGTATTGCCAGAGATATGGAAGAAGTGAGAAAAATTGCCCAAGAAATAGGATTTCCTATTATTGTGAGGCCTAGTTTTACCTTAGGTGGCACAGGCGGTGGGGTGGCCTACAATAAAGAAGACCTTGAAGCGTTGGCCCAAACAGGACTTTCAGCCAGCATGATCCATGAGATAATGTTAGAAGAGTCGGTATTAGGCTGGAAGGAATATGAGCTAGAGGTCATGCGAGATAAAAATGACAATGTAGTAATTATTTGCTCTATTGAAAACTTTGACCCTATGGGAGTTCATACTGGAGATAGTATCACGGTTGCCCCAGCCCAGACCTTGACGGATAGAGAATATCAAGATATGCGTGATGCTGCTATTGCTGTTATTCGGGAAATTGGAGTAGAGACAGGGGGTAGTAATATCCAATTTGCCCTTGACCCTAAAACAGGAGAGATGGTAGTAATTGAAATGAATCCCCGGGTTTCACGGAGTTCTGCTTTAGCCTCTAAAGCTACTGGTTTTCCCATTGCCAAGATTGCCACTAAGTTGGCCATTGGTTACACCCTGGATGAAATCCCCAATGATATTACAAAAGAAACATACGCCTCTTTTGAACCTACTATTGACTACTGTGTGGTGAAGATTCCCAGATGGGCATTTGAGAAATTTCCGAGAGCCAGAGACGAATTGACTACCTCTATGCGTTCTGTAGGAGAAACTATGGCTATTGGCCGAACGTTTAAAGAGGCCCTACAAAAGGGATTGCGTTCTTTAGAGATTGGGAGGTATGGATGGGGAGTAGATGGAAAAGACCCTAAAAATCTGACCAAAGAGGAAATAAAACAAAGGCTTATTCATCCCAATTCAACACGCATTTTCTATATTAGATATGCCTTAGAAAGGGGGTTTTCTATTGAGGAAATCCACCATTTAACTAGTATTGACCCTTGGTTTTTACATAATATGAAGCAGATTTTGGATTTAGAAGAAACATTAAAAAGGCACGCAGGGAAGGATTTAAGCCACATTCCAGAGGAAGTTTTTAAGCAAGCCAAAGAATATGGTTACTCTGATAAGCAACTAGCTTATCTTTGGGGAACAGATGAAAGAGCGGTGCGTCAGGAAAGAGAGAAAAGGAAGCTGTTTGCGGTTTATAAACTAGTGGACACCTGTGCCGCCGAATTTGAGGCTTATACCCCTTACTACTATTCTACCTATGAAAAAGAAGATGAGGCACGGGTCTCACCTAAAAAGAAGGTAATGATTTTAGGTGGAGGACCAAATAGGATTGGGCAAGGCATTGAGTTTGATTATTGCTGTGTGCATGCTTCGTTTGCCTTAAAGGAGGAAGGAATAGAAAGTATTATGGTCAACAGCAATCCTGAAACGGTGAGCACTGATTATGATACTTCAGATAGACTTTATTTTGAACCTTTGACCTTAGAAGATGTGTTAAATATTATTAAGAAAGAAAGACCTGCCGGGATTATTGTTCAATTTGGGGGACAAACCCCTTTAAATCTTGCTGTCTCTTTGTGGGAGGAAGGGGCACCTATCATTGGCACTACCCCAGATAGTATTGACCGCGCTGAAGACCGAGAGAGATTTAAAGAAATGCTTAAGAAATTGGGGTTAAAACAACCCTTAAATGGAACAGCAATGACCATAAAAGAGGCCATTGAGATTGCTCACCAGATTGGATTTCCTGTGCTGGTAAGACCTTCTTATGTCTTGGGTGGTCGGGCCATGGAGATAGTCTATAATGAACGAGATTTAGAGAGATTTGTAGCCTTGGCCGTAGAAGCTGCCCCGGGTCATCCTATCTTGATAGATAAATTTTTAGAGGATGCTATTGAAATAGATGTAGATGCCGTGGCCGACGGAGAAGTTTGTGTGGTAGCAGGCATTATGGAACACATAGAGGAAGCAGGTGTTCATTCAGGAGACAGTGCTTGTGTCTTACCTCCCCATACATTATCTGAAAAAATTATAGCAGAAATTAAGCGACAGACAAAGGCCCTAGCCCAGGAATTGAACGTGATTGGTTTGATGAATGTGCAATATGCAGTAAAAAATGGGGAGGTCTATGTATTGGAAGTAAACCCCCGCGCCTCTCGCACAGTGCCTTTTGTCAGTAAGGCTACAGGCATACCTTGGGCAAAGGTGGCTACTAAGGTAATGTTAGGGAAAAAATTGAAAGCATTAGGTATTACTAAAGAAATAGAAGTTAACCATGTGTCCGTTAAAGAAGTAGTGCTGCCTTTTTTGCGTTTCCCAGGCGTTGACCCTGTTTTAGGGCCAGAGATGCGTTCTACAGGAGAAGTGATGGGCATTGCTCATGATTATGGTCAGGCCTATGCTAAGGCCCAAATTGCCTCTGGACAGAACCTATATTTACCTAAAACCAGCAAGGTGCTTATCACAGTAGCAGATGGATATAAGCCAGCAGTAGTTCCTATTGCTAAAAAATTACACCAGTTGGGCTTTAAGTTAGCGGCTACCCGAGGCACCGCAAATTATTTAAAAAAAGCAGGTCTTCCTGTGGAAACTGTGCACAAGGTGAGAGAAAAAAGACCCGATGTGGTGGACCATATTAAAAATCATGCATTTAGTTTGGTGATTAATGCCCGTTTTGGCCAAGAATCTAGCGAGGTTGCACCCTTGATTCGTAAAACTGCCTTGTTGTGCGGCGTTCCATATGCTACTACCTTGGCTGGAGCTAGGGCTATGGTAGATGGCATAGAGGCATTGTTAAAAGGCAAAGGCAGTGTAAAGTGCTTACAAGAATATCATGAGCTTTAAAAGAATATCTTCCATTCAATGTGAGGATACCAGTAGGATTTACGGCCTGAACAACCTAGGATAAAATCCTCTGCTCTCTTTCTAGGGGCGTCAAAATTAAAATACATGGTTCCCAAAAGAAGATAGGTTCTAGGGTGGAAATAATATGTAAGACATACATCCAGCACCCTGGCACTGAAAGGAAAATATCCAGCAACAATAGTGTCGTTACTAAAGTTTGGGTTATAAAAATAATTATTTGAAAGATAATGGACTGTTCCCTTTCTCCTATAGCCTTTACAGTTAAAGGGATTTATCCAGTATTTACTCCCCCTGGTCATATCCACCCAAAGCACTATTTTGTCATGAATCAGATTGCCAGTATTGAAGCCTATAAACCAGGCATGACCAGGATAATTGTCTCCCTTGAACTTCTTTTCGTAAGTCCGTTCCCCTACTTTTTCATAACCATAGTCTTCTGGATTTATTCCTTGCTCTTGAAGTGCAGCCCATCCTTCTTCAGAAAATGTCCATCTATGCTTATGAGGAGCGATTGCAAAGTGACTCCAATAATATGCACCATATACCTGAAAACGCCAAATCTGGGTATCCAGCCAAATTCCTCCCAAATGATAAGGTTTTGGCTTGATATAAGGAATAACAAGCTGGTTACCCAGTTCATCAACATACGCTTCATCCCACCTGAAATTATGCCCCTGGGTTATATAAAAAGAGTAACGGGGCATATAATAACTGTGCATGTATGTATAGTTGAAAAATATCTGGGTATCTTTAGTCAACTTAAGTTGAAGCTGAGAGATAAAGCAGTTAGAATCTGGCCCCTTGTTTATGCCTAATAGGTCATCAAAATGACCCCCTGGTCCGGTAAGGCCTACATCAGCGTATTTCAAATATCCAATATACAATTCATTTTGGGCCTTTAATTTTTTAAAATATTTAGACCTGGCAATTTTCCTAAGGTTTCTTTCCTTTTCAGTTTTTGTGGGTTCAGTAGGTTCCCCCAAAAATTTGTGCTGAATCTTAGTTAATTTCTTTTCAAAAGGAAATTCTGGTAGTTCTAAATTGATTAAACCTCCTTCAATTTCTGAATCCACAAATAATCTGGGAAATATAGTATTTCTGGCCCTGGTAGGAGGTCCTTCATAACCAGGAAGCCTTCCAAACCATAATTTTATAGGTAATTTTTTTGAGAAATATGGTGGTTTGGCTATTACATAAAGGTTTTCCAGTCTGGGAGTAGTATCACCACCTTGGTGAGCCGCATAGGCATTATACCAATCATGGGGATTTGAACCCACACCAAAATACATTATTTTGCCGAATCTCTTATTTATAGTCAATCTTCCATAGAGGTCAAGATGATCGGGGATTACTTTAGACTCAAATTGAAATCTAAAGCGCATAGGCCATGAACACCAGTCTACAGGATGTTTACCTCTTTTTGGTTGACCTGGGTAAACGAAATTGGCAGGGGTATCAGCAATGGTGCTATCAAAACGGAAACGAATCTCACCTGAAAGTTTTACTCTGGTTTTCTCTTGCAGTTGTTTTAGGGTATCTCCCACTTTATCCAGTTTGTTCACTTTCTTTTCCAACTTAGTTATTTTTTCATCCTGATTCATTGTTTTTTCGGTTATTTTTTTTATTCTTTTATTTTCCAGTTCATTGATCTTCTGTTGTAAGATAATTACTTGCTGTTTTAGGATTTTTAACTCCTGTTTTAATTTATCCACTTCTAAATCTTCTGCTGCCAAGGCCTTAGATGTTAAAAAAATAATAAAGAATAGACCTGTTAAGATAAAGACATAGATTTTTTTCAGAAACATTATATATCTCCTCTCATATTGCGAATAAATAGCCACCTGAAAATGTGATATAAATGTCAACTTTAATATCCAAATTTCTTCCAAAAGTCAAGGGTTATAGCCAAAAACCGCAGTAACTTTAAAAGAAAATTTCTTTTTTCTTTCAATATTCAACCTAAATTAAAATAGGATAAAAAATTGGCCCGCCTGCCTGTCCCCGCCTGCCTGCGGGCAGGGGCAGACACGGCCGTCAGGCAGGCCTGCCTGCCGTCAGGCAGGTTGGAATTTTATGGAAAAATCAATCGCGAATTTTGGGAGGGAGCAGGATCGTATTAAATACTCTACTTTCTTTCATACGCCTTAGGGTATGAACCCAAAATCTTTAAGTGGGCACATATTTTTTTTAACTCATTGAGGGCATCTTTTACTGGACTTTCTGAACAATGTCCATCTAAATTAACAAAAAACAGATAGTGCCAAGGAAGACTTTTCATAGGCCGTGATTCCAATTTAGTCAAGTTGATTTGACGCTCCGCAAATGGTTTTAAGGCCTGATAAAGTGCCCCAGGCTTATCTGGAATAGCAAAGATTAAAGAAGTAATGTCCTGACCTGTAGGATGAAGAGAAGTTTGTCCAATAATCCAGAAACGAGTGGTATTATGAGCAAAATCTTCTATGTATTTTTCCAAGACATTAAGTCCATATTTTTCTATGGCCAGTTTGGTAGTTATAGCTGCGGATTTAGGGTCATCTTTTGCCTTTTGGGCAGCTAAGGCAGTGCTTCGCACTTCTTCTACTGCGATTTTTGGAAAATGGTGAGAAAGCCAGTTTCGGCATTGAGCTACTGCTTGGGGATGAGCATATATTTTTTCTATATTTTCCTTTTTATGGGTAAGAGAAGCCAGGTAATGATTGATTTTTAGGTATATCTCTCCACAAACCTTCAATTCTGATTGCATAAACAAATCTAAGGTATAAGCCACCGTGCCTTCAATTGAGTTTTCCACAGGCACTACGCCATAATCATACTGTCCCTTTTCTACCTCCCAAAATACATCTTTAATAGTGGGAAGAGGATAAAAAAGTGCTGTTTTACCAAAATGTTTGATGGCTGCCATGTGACTAAAGGTAGTTTCAGGTCCTAAAAAGGCAACCTTAGTAGGATGTTGTAATTCTCTAGTAGCAGTGATAATCTCGTGGAAAATACTAAATAATGCCTGGTTAGGCAAGGGGCCAGTATTGAGTTTTTCAATGCGGTTAAATATCTCCTGTTCTCTCTTGGGATCCCAAAAACTCAAATTATTTTTTGATTTTAAGGCACCTACTTTAAAGGCAATTTTGGCTCGCTGATTTAATAATTTTAAAATATTTTCATCCAAAGTATCGATCTTCTTTCTTAAATTTTCTAATTCCTGGGCATTCATTTTTATTTGTTTATCAAATTCAACTCCTTTGGTCAACTGTGTATTAGATACAATATAGGCTTCGTCAAAGTAATTTTAACGGAGATCCAAATGTTAAGCGCACCTGTCTGCCGACAGGCAGGATGGCTCAATGCAGAATGCAAATTGAAAAATGCAAAATCGCCTTCTGTTAAATTGGAACGTTAGCACGTTTGCACGTTAGAACGTTGGCACGTTAGAATTGGGAATTAGGAACTGGGAATTGGGAATTTCTATTTTCTGTTTCCCGTTTCCCTTTCCTTCCTTATGCACGTTTATGAAGTTGTAAGTTAGAAAGTTTGCAAGTTAAAAAGTTGCAAGTTAGAAAGTTATAAGTTGTTTTTCAAAGACTTAAGGTATTTAATAAAGCCGTTAGCACGTTTACACGTTAGAATTGGGAAATGGGAACTGGGAATTTCTGTTTTCCGTTTTCTATTTTCTTAACTGTATTTTGTAGGTTTGAACTTTCCATTTAAAAAGTCAAGTAAAAAATGGAAATATTTTTTAAGCAGCCTTCTCCATTTCCTCCTTTAAGATATAGTCTCGATCTTCTTTTAACATCTTAAAAATAACTTTTATCAATTGTCTAGCAAGGCAGCGCAAGGCATGGTTATGCTCTTTCCCTTCAGTCCGTTTTTTAGCATAGTAAGTAGCGGATTCTGAAACATACCGAATTGTGCAGCCCGCAATTTCAATCATAGTTGCTTTACATATCTTATTAGCCTTATATACAACTCTTGTCCTTTTGTGTTTACCAGACTCATCATCTATACAGGCTACACCACAATAGATCGCAAGTTGCCTCTCGTTTTTAAATCTNTTGATATCTCCAATTTCTCCGACCAATCTGCTTGAAAGCTTTGTTCCTACTCCTGAGATACTTTTTAAACGCTTGACCTCAGAACTCTTTTCTCCTAGCTTTTCCAGCTTCTTATCCAACATCTCAATCTCCTCTTTTAGTTCTAAAATACGCCGAGAATGAGATGATATAATCGTTTTGTATATATCTGCCAGTTCTTCGACGTATTTTGTGTTGCGAAGACTTTCTAACATTAAAGAGGCCTGTTTTTTNCCAATCATCTTTATTTTAAGTAAAGCTCCCATAGTAAGTCCCTTATATCTCGAAAAATCAGGATACCTTACCAGAAGCCTCAACATCTTCTTGCTGTCTGTATCACCAATCTCTAATATCTCAGGACATACTTCTAATAGCCTTTTTCGAAGCCTGTTTTGCAACCTTATCTTCTCATCTATCAGGGTTTGTTGATGCCGAGACAGAATCTTTAACTTTTCATTGATTTTTGTTGCCTTCTCTACCGCAATGAATGCCTTTTCATTTTCAGCGTCTAAATAATCTCTTAATTTCAGCATTTTTGCTAACATTTTTGCGTCCCTTTTATCGTTACGCCATTCTGCCCCAAATACATTCCGAAATTGTTTTAATTTTAAATTATCTACATTGTATAAGGTGAATCCGCTCTCTATAAGTATCCGATCAAATGGTGCTCCGTATCCATTCTTTCCTTCAATTGCAAATGATATTATCCCACCTTCTCTTTTCTCAATCTCTCTAAATTCTCTAACTGCCTTATAAAATTCACTGAATTTGTGTGCTATCTTCTGGTCATACAAAATCTGTTCTTCATCATCCATGATAATTATGTGATGATTATCACTGCCAATATCGATTCCTCCAGATAACCTTTTCACGCCTCACCCTCCTTTATGTTTGATATTTTATGGCTCTGCCAATACCTTTATCCCGTCTATAATAGCCACTTAAAGGCACCTTTCCATTAGACAGGGTATTGGCAGGAGAACATCCGGCAATTCAAACCGAGTCACAATAATTCAACATTATTGACTGACCCCGTTAGCCACAAATGTTCCCCTAGCCATTTATCATTTATATCACATAAAGAAGGCTTCTTAATTTCATTCCCTATTTTTTACTCTCACTTTTAATTATAGACCCCAATTCCACTACATTTGACTATTTCATTTCCTCACTATTTCACTACTCACTGATTTAATGTTTTGGCATTTAGACATTTGGATTTCATTTGGTATTTGGATTTTTTCTTTTTATTAAATTACTTATGGCCTGACTTTGACGTAGTCCTGAGATACAATAGCAGGGATACGGCCCCCAAACATACAGGGGGCCTTTTTTATTTAAGGGTTGAGTTCTCTTTCTTGAGGAAAAACTGGCAGATAACGATAAGAGAGAGAGACTACAATTACTCCTAGAGCCACTGGCATAACGGTAGTAGCCACTTCTTGCCAACTGGGTGAATACAATACCCATTTATCAAAGGGATAAGTAGGAATACCCCAGGCTACAACAGTAAACACAAAACGGTTAATTAAAATACCAATGCAGTTAAAAAAGGCACCTAAAATCAACCAGAATTCCTTTTTTCTTAGGGCAGGACAAATCAAAATTAAGGCAGGAACAATTCCAAAAATACCTAATTCAGCTACTAACCACCACATTCCATAAGGACCAAACCATCCTTGATAAAGTTCGGTTATGGTCATACCTTTTTGAGGTAAGATATAGGTTGCCCAATACAAGGTATCCCAAGATTTGAAAACTAAATATACACAAAGTAAAATACCTGAAATCTTACCTAAGAGTTCTAATACATCATATTTCACTAACTTCCTTTTAGTTACCTTTTGCAAAATCCAAGTGCAAAGTAAGGTAAAAGAAGGACCTGCAGCAATGGCTGAGAGGATAAATAAGAAAAATGTCCAAGGCCAGACAAAGAAACCTTCTCTAAAGGTAAATGGCCGGCTATAAAGAACACCAGGCACACCTCCCAAAGAGCCTTGATGAAAGAAAGACAGAAAGGTTCCTACAGCCGCAAAAATTACCATGTATTCGTGTAAATTATGACTAAAAATATGAATAAACTTATTTTTTTGTAACTGAATATTTTCCAAAACAAGGGGTAAATACTCAATACAAAGGACTAAAAAATAGGTACTAATACAAAAGGCCACTTCTGTTAACATAGAGTGAACATTAGGGTACCAAAATATGTGCCAAGCCCTTAATGGTTGGCCTACATCAATGGCTAAAATTAACAAAGCACTACCATAACACAGCCAGCCAACCACTACCGCCATATTGATAATATTTTTTAATTTATCTATACCTACTATATATCTCAAGAAACCAGAGAAGAAGGCACCTGCCCCTAAAGCAATCACCCCTAAATCTGCCCAAATCCAAAGAGCAAATCCATAGTAGTTGTTCATATTGGTCTGATTCAGCCCTTTACCCCAACAAAGGGCCAGGCCATAGAGTCCCCATAGGACTACTAATCCCCAAAAGGAGACCCAAATAATAAACTTCTTAAAACCACACCTCTTTACTCCTGGCGGAATTAAGGCAGCATCCATCTTACTTCTCCTTATTCATGAGATTGTTTTTTATTTTGTGTTTCTAAATACCAATCTGTCTGGCGTTTTACCCATTCATGCTTACTTAAATAATAAACACTGGGGTGGGTGCCATATTTCTCTAAAAGTCTAAAGGCATAAGGACTTTTAATCAGTTTTGCTACTTTACTTTCTGGGTCCTTAATATTACCAAAATACATGGCCTTTGTGGGACAGGCTTCTACACAGGCAGGCACATATTCACCCTCTTTAAGTATCACTCTTCCCTCAGTTATAGCTTTATCTCTAGCCCTTTGATAGCGATGATTACAAAAATTGCACTTTTCTACTACACCCCTCATCCGGGTGGAGACATCAGGATTAAAACCTCTCTCAGTGCCTTCAGGATACTTTGGATCCCACCAATTGAACACCCGTGCATGATAAGGACAGGCAGCCATACAGTACCGACAGCCAAAGCAACGTGGATAAATTTGACTTACTACTCCCTTTGCATCTTTGTCAGTGGCCATTGCTGGACATACATGAACGCAGATAGCATGGTCACAATGCATACATGGTCTAGGGATATAAGCTACCTTTGTTTTGGGAAACGGTTCTCCATTAGTAATACGGTAAATAACCAGCCAATTCAAACTTAGATATTTATCTGTCTCATCTGTCCTCACAGGAATATTGTTTTCCTGAGAACAGGCAATAGCACAAGCCCCACACCCAGTGCATTTATCAATATCAATCACCATTACATATTTTTCTGCATGACTACCTTGATGTTCATGATTGTGTTCCATAGCTTCCCTTCCTTTTTATATTTTTACCAGATTGGCTTTAGCCATGGCCCATGTGGCTATACCACTAATTTTTTCTTCGGTATAGCCTAACAACCGATGGGCATTTACTCCTTTACCTGCTAAATATTCATCATAGGCAGAATGCCCCAATCCTAAAGGCATAGCTATTAATCCAGGCATAATTCCCTCAAAAATATGCGCTCTCACCTTTGCCTCACCAAATGGTGTCTTAAGCCTCACCTTATCTCCTTCAGCCAATTTATATTTAGCGGCAGTTTCAGGATGAATTTCTACTAACAAATCATTCTTTTTCAATAGAGTAGGAGGTAGAGCCTTCATCATATAAGGAGAGCTAGCTATATATCCTCCTGTAAGCATTAATGTTTCGTAAGAAATGAGAGTGAGTGGGTATTCTTCTAAAGAACCTTCCAATTCCCAAGCTTCATAATGAGGTAAAGAGGCCTTTTGAGATAAATATAAAGCACTAAATTTGCTAGGAAGGAATTCAAATTTGCCGGTTTTTGTTTGGAAACCAACTTTTTTAACCTCAGGGTTAAACCAAACTCCCTGTGATAATTTTTCCCACATGGTGTTAAAATCCCTAGGTAGTGCGGAAACCTGGGATGAAGCTAATTTCCCTTCTCCTGTGTCATAAATCTTTTTGGCCACTGTCTTTAATATTTCTTTAAAGCTCCCCCATGGCAATGCTTGAGCGGTATTATCACTGATTTTTTTACTTATAGTAAGGATTATATCCCCTGGATGTTTTGTATCATATAAATTCTGAGTTGCTGGTTTAGAAACACCAAATATCGGATATGGCCAACCTTTAGGGGTAGTAATTCCATTCCATGTTTCCAGATAAAAAGGAGTAGGTAAAACCAAGTTTGCTTGTTGGGCAGTTTCAGTCCAGAAAGTGCTAAAGACCACTACAAAGGGAATTTTTTTAACTGCCTTCACAAACAAATCTGGTTGAGAAGCTGCATAGCAAGGGTTGGCTTCAAAGATTAATAAGGCATTTATAGGATATTTGGGCTCAGTGGTCAGATTAAAGGCAAATTGGTGCAACATACTGGTAGCTAGAGAATATTTCTTGCTTCTGACCTGGTCAATACGGTCCATTTTTAATGATTCTGTAGCCGTAGTATCTAAATTTAATTCGGGCCACCAGGTTTCAGCAATTTCATTAAAGCAAATCACTCCACCCTTTTTATTAATATTTCCTACTAAGGCATTGAGGGCATGAATAGCCATTACTTCATAAAGGCCACAAGGTATATTCCCCTTTCCTTTTTCCCATATAGCCAATGGACTTTTTGCTTGAGCAAATTCTTTAGCAATCCTTTTAATATCATTTATATTTACACCGGTAATGTTAGCTACTGCTTTTGGGGAATATTCTTTTAAAACCAACTCTTTAAAGGTATCAAAGCTATGAGTTGAATTAGAAACAAAATCCTGGTTATAAATACCTTCTTTAATGATTATATGGGCAAATCCTAAGGCCAGAGCTGCTTCGGTACCAGGTTTAATAGGTAATAATTCATGGGCCTTGGCAGCAGTGTCAGATAGACGTGGCTCTATCTGAACTATCTTGGCCTTTGTTTTAAGAGAATTAGCATAAACTCTTTGCATCCTTACCGGCACACTCCAGCCTTCTAATAACTGGCTCCCAAAACTAAGAATATAATCTGCATTTTCTAAATCAAATCCCACATGTCCCTTATGCCCTTGCATTAATTCCATCGCCAATGAAGAGGCATCGTCTGCAGAAGGCATCTTTAAATAATTAGGTGTGCCATATGATTGACAAAATCTTTTTATTAAATCTGACATCAAACCACGACCATAACCATCTATACAGGCTAAGGTATAACTTTCTCTCTTTTCACGAAATTCTCTTAATTTTTGAGCTAAAATATCTAACGCTTCATCCCACTCTATCTCTTTCCACCTTCCATTTTCCTGCTTAAGGGGTTTCCTCACTCTTCTTTTTTCTCCATACAAGAGCTGGACACTAGATGCACCCAAGGGACACAATCCACCTTGATTTATGGGATTGACCAAATCTCCTTTCACACTCACTACCCGATTATCGATCTTCCGCACTCTTAATCCACATCCCCCAGGGCAAAGCTGACACAAGGCCTTAGTCCAAGATTCTTCTCCATCAGGGGCTTGGTAGGTCCAACGCTGGCTAAATAAGACCATTTCATCCGCTATTCTCCAGGGTAAAGGAGAAAAAACGGCTCCTAAAGCACCACCTACCACAAATTGTAAAAATTCTCGTCTTGTCAACATATCCTATCTCCTATTTATGACAAGTAAAACAATAATTTGGGGCATCAAATTTTTTATGGCATCTCATACACTTTTCCATTACAATTACTGTGTGTTGAGGATATTTAGAGAGTTTTGAATACACATATACTGGTGGTTTATCATTATAACCCATTTCACCATGACACCTTCTACATTTAAAACCAGCTATTTTTAAGTGGGCGGCATGCGAAAAAAATACATTCTTTGGTTGTTTAGAATAGATAAGCCAAGGAATTTCCTTTTGTGTCTCTACAAATTTTTTAATAAAATGGGCCTCTTCCTTAGTTTCCCCCTGAGGTTCCTCATGACATTCTACACATTTAGCTAATTTAGGCACACCTGACCATTTTCCATTGGGTTTTAAATAATGGCAATCTTCACAAGCCATTTCCGCTTGCTTTACATGGACATTGTGATTGAAAGAAACAGGCTGAGTTTTTTTCCCATAAAGAGGGGGAACCGCAAAATGGTTACCAAAAAAGAACCATCCTACTAAGAACGAGATAATAAAGCCTACTATAAGTGCCCCCCAACCTCCCTTTCTTTCCTTTTCTTCAGACATATTTAACTCCTGAAATTTTAAGGTAAAATAGATTTTAGCCTTATTTACCCTTATTATAAAGTTTTGTCAAGGAAAAAAATTAAAATTTTCTTTTTTATAAAAAATCACCTTCTCACCTCTATAAAATAGGTAAAATCTGGGACATTTCATTGACATTACTCAAATACCAGCTTATATTTTCATTTATTGGTTTTTAAAAAATATTGAAGTAAAAAAGACAGGTGATTGAATGTTAACAAAAATCCTTTTCCCCACAGATTTTTCAGCACAGGCAGAGAGGTTGATAGAAGCTCTGCCTGCCTTTCAGAAAGTAGGCACACAGGAAATTGTCCTTATTCATGTGGTAAACCCAGTAATTGCTTCAGATTGGCCTAATTTAAATACAAATTTCCTCCTTGAGCTTCAAAACAATGCTTTGACTATTCTGAACAAGTGGGCAGAAAAACTTGAGCAAGATGGTTTTACTGTCCAAAGGAAAATAGAATTAGGCAACCCATTTAAAGAAATCTTAAGGGTGGCTGAAGAAACTCAAGCAAAATTGATTGTCATGGGAGCTCATGGCAAGGGTTTTGTGCAGGGTCTTATCTTAGGTAGTGTAACCAATAGGATATTAAAAAATAGCCCAATTCCAGTATTAGTGTATAAATTAAAAGTCATAGAAGTCTTTGACAAACCTACCTTTAATTTTGTAACTGAGCGTCTATTTGAAAAAATCCTCTTTCCTACAGATTGGTCCCCTTGTGCCATGGCTGCTATCCCTTACTTAATTCAGTTCAAATCAGGAGGAGTGCAAGAAATAATTGCCTGCCGCATTGTGGATGAAGATAAGGTAAGGGATGTCTCAGAAGAAAAATTAGCCCAGATTTTAGAAGAAAACGAAAAGAATCTCGTTAAATTAAAGCACAATTTAGAAGCCCAAGATTTTAAAATTAAGCCCATTTTAAGAGTAGGGAAACCTGCCTTAGAAATCAATCGCATTGCTGACCAGGAGGGTGTCTCTCTTATTGTTATGGGCTATCATGGAAGAGGCTTTTTTAAAGGGATGTTCTTGGGAAGTGTTTCAACTAAGGTCTTAGAACTTAGCAAACAGCCTATTTTGTTTGTTAGAGAAGAATGAAATTGGTCTTTTTTGATATAGATAATACCTTATTGAAAAGTTGTAAGACTCATAGTTTAGCCTTTATCAAAGCCATTGAGCAGGTATATAAAGTAAAATTAAATTGGGAAGAATTTAAAAAATATAATCTTCCAGGAATGACTGATCAGGAAATTATTTTATCTGTGTTAGAAAAGGCTGGAGTGCCAGAAAAAGTTATTCAAGAGAAACTGAAGGTCTGTATGAATAAAGTGGCCTATTTTTTCTCTGTTTTATTGCTAAATGAAAAGTTAACTTTATTGCCAGGAGTAAAGATGGCTTTAGAAAAGTTCAGAAAATCTGGGGTTTTTATGGGTATTGTTACTGGGAATTTAGAATCCATTGCTTGGGAAAAGTTGAAAAAGACAAAAATTGCTGAATATTTTGCCATAGGTGCATTTGGAAGTGACCATAAGGATAGAACAACCCTGGTAAATTTGGCATTGAAACGAGCCAAAAATTATTTTAACCACACATTTTCTCTTCATTCTACCTATCTTATTGGAGATACCCCCCGTGATATTATTGCTGGTAAAACAATTGGAGTAAAAACCATTGCCGTAGCCACGGGGAGTTGTTCCAGAGAAAGCCTGCTTCAATTCCGGCCCGATTTGGTTTTAAATAACTTGGCAGAGAGCCAATTTTTTGATTTAGTCCTTAATTGAGGAAAGGAAGATGGAAAAGGGAATTGATAAAATAGTCTTGGCTTATTCAGGAGGATTGGATACTTCAGTCATCTTAAAATGGCTTAAAGAAACATATAATTGTAAAGTAATTGCCTATGTAGCTGATGTAGGGCAAGGAGAAGAGCTTTCAGGTTTAGAAGAAAAGGCTAAGGCCAGCGGAGCAGATAAGTTTTATTCGGTAGATCTAAAAGAAGAATTTGTCAAAAATTATGTTTTTCCTGCCTTTCGTGCTAATGCTGTCTATGAAGCAGGCTATCTTTTGGGCACTTCTTTGGCCCGTCCTGTAATTGCCCGAAAACAAATAGAAGTTGCCTTAGAAGAAAATGCAGATGCGGTAGCTCATGGGGCTACTGCTAAAGGAAATGACCAGGTCCGCTTTGAACTAACATATATGGCCCTAGCTCCTCACTTAAAAATCATTGCCCCCTGGCGGCAATGGGAATTTAAAGGAAGAAGTGATTTGATTGCCTATGCTCAAGAGAAGAAAATTCCAGTAGAAGCCACCTTAGAAAGACCTTATAGCATGGATAGAAATCTTTTACATATCAGTTATGAAGGTGGGATTCTGGAAGACCCTTGGGAAACACCTCCAGCAGATATGTTTAAATGGACAATCAGCCCTGAAAAAGCAGAAGATGAACCTGAGGAAATTATTATTGGCTTTGAAAAGGGGAATCCTGTAACCATCAATGGGGAATCTTTCAGCCCTGCTGACTTTTTAGACTATTTGAATAAAATTGGCTCCAGGCATGGTATAGGACGTATAGACATAGTTGAGAATAGATTTGTAGGCATTAAGTCTAGAGGAGTATATGAAACCCCAGGAGGCACTATTTTAAACATTGCTCATCGGGCTTTAGAAACTATCACTATGGATAGAGAGGTAATGCATTTGAGAGATAGTCTTATTCCTCGTTATGCAGAGTTAGTATATTATGGATTTTGGTTTGCCCCTGAAAGAGAAGCCTTGCAGACATTTATGGACAAGACTCAAGAAAATGTGAGCGGAGAGGTAAAACTAAAGCTTTATAAAGGGCAATGTATGGTAGTGGGTAGACGCTCTCCTTATAGTCTTTATTTTCCAGAATTAGCCACCTTCGAAGCCGGAGAAAGTTACAATGCCAAAGATGCAGAGGGATTTATCAAATTACATGGACTGCGTCTAAAAATATGGCATCAGAAGGGGAAATAATGACCAAGATATGGGGAGGTAGATTTAATAAAAAGACGGCAAAAATAGTGGAAGAATTCACTGCCTCTATCCACTTTGATAAACGGCTGTTCAAGCAGGATATCGCAGGAAGTATTGCCCATGTGAAGATGCTTTCTAAACAAGGCATTATTCCTTCAGAAGAGGCAGAAAAGATTATCCAGGGATTAAAAGAGATAGAGATAGAAATAAGGCAAGGGCAATTTCCATTTGATATTAAAGATGAAGACATTCATATGGCCATTGAGAAAAGACTCCAAGAAAAAATCGGCCAAATAGCTGCTAAGTTACACACTGCCCGCAGTAGAAATGACCAAATTGCCTTAGATATGAGATTGTATCTTAAAGAAGAAATTGAGCAAATAATAAAATACATTCAAACGTTCCAAATCACTTTGTTAAATGTAGCTCAATCTCATATGGATGTAATTTTGCCCGGTTATACACATTTACAAAGAGCACAACCAGTGCTTTTGTCCCACCATTTGTTGGCCTATATAGAAATGTTTAAGCGAGACATAGAAAGATTAAAGGCATGTTATCAAAGAGTGGATGTAATGCCATTAGGAAGTGCAGCCTTAGCAGGAACTACTTTCCCTATAGATAGACATTATGTAGCCAAATTATTGGGGTTTTCCCAAGTAAGCCCTAATAGCATGGATGCTGTGAGTGATAGAGATTTTATCTTAGAATTTTTGGCTAATGCTACTATATTAAGCATGCACCTCAGTAGAATGTCAGAAGAATTAATCATTTGGTCTTCTCAAGAATTTGGGTTTATTGAAATAGGAGATGCCTTTTGCACTGGCAGTAGCATCATGCCCCAGAAGAAGAATCCTGATGTGGCTGAACTTATTCGGGCAAAAACAGGAAGAATATATGGCAATTTTTTCAGTCTATTAACGGTAATGAAAGGGTTGCCTTTGACTTACAACAGGGATTTGCAAGAAGACAAAGAACCCTTGTTTGATACTATTGATACTATTAAATCGGCCCTAAAAATTATAGCTGAGTTATGGAAAAATATTGAGATTAAAAGGGAAAATATGTTTGATGCTACAAAAAAGGGATTTTTACTGGCTACAGATTTAGCGGATTATTTGGTAACTAAAGGGTTGGCCTTTCGGGAAGCCCACAAAAAAGTGGGAGAAATGGTAAAGTATTGTCAAAAGGTAGGAAAGGAATTAGAAACATTAAGTCTAGAAGAGATGAAACGGTTTTGCCCTTTGATAGAAGAAGATATAAAAGAATTTTTAGATATGACTAAGGCCGTTTTTAGACGGAATTCTTATGGAGGGACTTCACCTGAAGAGGTAAGAAGACAAATTGAGGTCTTAAAAAAGGAACTCTTGTGAAAAAAAACAGGATTTTGAGTTTCTTCTGCTTTTCTATTGTCTTTTTTGCCTTTTGCTGTGGGGTAAAAACTCCACTTAAGCTCCCTAAGAAAAAAACTGCCCATATTACTCACCTAAAAGCCGAAGTAATGGATAAAAAAATAAAGTTAAGCTGGATATGTAAAGGCCGTGTAGATAAATTTAAAATCTTGCGACATCAAGCTAAAATAAAAGAAGTCTGTGCTGGTTGTCCTCTAAGCCTTAAAGAAATAGCTACAGTAAAAGATAAACAATGGTTTGATGTGGATATTAAACCTGGCTACAATTACTGGTATCAGGTGTGTCCTGTATATAAAGGGAAAACAGGCATATGCTCTGAGCAAGTAGAAGTTGTAATCCCGTAGTAAGGCAAAGACATTGCCCTCTTTTTATCTTTCTGTTAAATAGTGACCATGTTCATAAAAAAAGGCTTAACCCTTATGTTACTTCTTCTATTAAGTGGCTCTTTATTTTTTTCTGCTCTAGGTAAGACCAGCCTTTGGGATATAGACGAACCTAATAATGCTCAGTGTGCTAGGGAAATGAAGGCCCGACTTGACCCCATTGTGCCTACCTTTAATGGAAAGCTTCGGCCTGATAAACCTGCCCTTATTTATTGGTGTATGTGGTTGAGTTATAAGTGGTTTGAAAGTGAATCCAATGAAAGAAATACCCATTTTTTAGGGTCTCTCTTGGGGTTTGGAACAAGTGAATTCAGCGCTAGATTTTTTTCACCATTATTTGGGATGGGTACAGTGGCATTGGTTTTTTTGAGCGGAAATGTTCTTTTTTCTCTAAATGTCGGATTTTGGGCAGGGCTAATTTTAATTTCTACTTTATTATTTAATGTCAGTGTCCGTATTGCCACCCCAGATGCGGCCCTTATTTTTTTTATCAATTTGGCTATTTTTAGCTTTATTCTGGGTTATGAAAAAAGGAGAGGCATTTATTTTTACCTATTTTACCTGGCCATGGGTTTAGCTGTATTAACCAAAGGGCCTATGGGGATAATATTGCCTTTGGCTACAGTATTTATGTTTCTTTTATTAAAATGGGATTTCTCTATATTAAAAGAGATGAAAATAATTAAGGGATTTTTGCTTTTTTCCCTGATTACCTTACCCTGGTATCTACTAGTAGGCTTCAAGACTAACGGGGCTTTTTTAGAGGGTTTTCTTTTAAAACACAATATTCATCGTTTCTTACACCCCATGGAGGGTCATAGAGGTCCTATATTTTTTTACCTCTTAGTTTTGCCCTTTGCCTTTTTCCCTTGGAGTGGTGTATTACCCTACATTTTTTGGGCAGGACATAAACGGCGAATAAACAAAAAGTTAACTAATTCTGAGCTCTTTCTCTGGCTATGGATAGGCATTTTTATCTTATTTTTCTCTCTGGCCCATACCAAACTCCCTACCTATATCAATCCCATCTTTCCTGCCTTAGCAGTATTGATGGCCATTTATTTAGAAAAAGCTGCGCCTTGGGCGATAAAATCTCTTTTACATTTTAATCTCTTTTTTGCTCTTTTATGGCTTTTTGGTGGAGGTGCAGCCCTGTCTTATTTTTACCCTAAGCTAGTCTGGATGGCCTTTTTAGGCTTTATTCCTTTTTTTGCCTGGGCAGCAGGGATTTATTTTTACCGGCACAAAAGATTTACTTTAAGCATTGTTACCCAATTTTTAGGGGCTTATTGTTTTATCCTAAGCATAGTCCATTTAGGCATGCCTGCGGTAGATAAATACAAAATTACTAAGCCCTTCGCTTTGCGCATAAAACAGGAGGCAAGGCCTGATACTTTGGTTATTGCCTATGGTTATTTTCAACCTAGCCTGGTATTTTACACTGAGCACCACATAGAAAAGCTCCATAAAGAAAAAGAAGTTTTAAAGCGGATTAAAAATGTCAATTTGGCCTTTATTGTGAGTCGTAAAAAACCATTAAAGACCTTGCAATCCCATCTACCTAGTTTAGAAATCCTCCAATGTCGTCCTGGTTTCTATGTGCGGGATACAGTTTGTCTAGCTCGATGGGAGAAAGCAAAATAAGTGTTGGCCCCTAAATTACCAGAGAATACCAAAGATATACTTTCTAAGATTTTTGCTCCAAAAGGATTGCTATTTCAGAAACTGCCTAATTTTGAGTGGCGACCCTGTCAGTTAGAAATGGCTGTTAAAGTCTCACAAGCCATAACAGAAAAGAAAACAGTTATTATTGAAGCAGGCACAGGTACAGGTAAGACATTGGCTTATGTAATTCCAGCCATATTAAGTGGTAAGAAGGTAGTGATATCTACAGGCACTAAGGGACTTCAAGACCAACTTTTTTACAAGGATATACCTTTAATTAAAAAAATATTAAGAAAAGATTTTAAAGCAGTTTATTTAAAAGGAAGACGCAACTATCTGTGCCTATGGCGTTTTAATCAGGCATTAAAAAGCAATTTATTAGAGGAAACAAAGGAGATAAAAGCCTTAAAAGATTGGCTAAAACAGACCAATATAGGTGATATTGCTGAAACACCCCTACCACCTGAGTGGCCAGGTTGGCAGGAATTCACTTCCAGCACTGAACAGTGTTTAGGACAAACCTGTCCCTTTTGGGATAAGTGCTTTATTACTAAGACAAGATTAGAGGCCCAAAAAGCCCCGTTAATTATTGTTAATCACCATTTGTTTATGGCTGATTTGGCAGTAAGAGATAGAGGTTATACTCAGGTAATACCTTCTTATGAAGCAGTAATCTTTGACGAAGCTCATAAGTTAGAAGAAATTGTTAGTGAATATTTTGGTTATCAAGTAAGTAACTATCGTATAGCAGAGTTGATACGAGATATCCGTGCCATTTATAAGACCTTACCCGAAAAAGTAATCGAGGTTTTGTCCAAACTTCAACAACAAAATGAACATTTTTTTGCTCTTTTCAATCATATAAAAAACAGAGAAAGTCTAAATCAAGTGGCTTCTTCTTTTTTGCTTTCAGAAGGAAATGCCCTGAAAAAAGTACTTAACAGATTGGAGGAAGTCATTCACGTAATTTTTCAAAATTCCCTCTTTGAAGAAACAGAAAAAAATTTGAAACAAAGGATAAGAGATATAAAAAAGGAACTTGAATTTATTTGTGCTATGAAAGAATCAGATTATGCCTATTGGGTAGAAAAGAAGAAAAGAAATATAGTCATTGGTTGCTCTCCGATAAGAGTAGATGTTATCTTGCAAAAAAGGCTCTATCCTTTCATCAAAACTATTATTTTTACCTCAGCCACTTTGAATACTGGTGATAACTTCTCATTTTTTAAAAATAGATTGGGATTACCATCTGATACAGAGGGGTTAATTCTTCCCTCACCCTTTGACTTTAAACATCAAGCCCTTTTATATTTGCCTCCTCAAATACCTGAACCCAATGAACCTGGATTTTTAGATGCAGTGGTTAAAGAAATTATAAAAATCCTCAGAATCTCTCAAGGGAGAGCGTTGGTTTTGTTTACTAGCATTCAAAATATGCAACAAGTTTACCAAAGGGTAGCTCCTCAAACTACATTCCGGTCTTTGATGCAAGGTGAACTCTCTATTGCTAAAATGTTAAAAGTATTTAAAAAAGATATTCATTCAGTGATTTTTGCCACTGCTAGCTTTTGGGAAGGTATTGATGTGCCAGGAGAAGCCTTGAGTTGCGTAATTATAGATAGGCTTCCCTTTGCTGTGCCAGATGACCCCTTGATAAAGGCCCGGATTGATTGGTTTAGGAAAATAGGGAAAAAGCCCTTTTGGGAATATCAAGTGCCTCAGGCTATTATTTCTTTAAGGCAAGGTTTGGGCAGGTTAATTCGTCACCGTCAGGATAGGGGGGTATTAGTGATTTTTGACCCTAGGCTATATACTAAGTCTTATGGGCAATATTTTTTAAAAAACCTTCCATCTTGCCCTATTACCAGGAATATAAAAGATGTGGAAGCATTTTTTAAAACAAACTAAGGCCAATTTTCTACCTTATGATATTTTAAACCTAGGTTTTGTTGTTTTTTTATTGGGTATTACTATCTTCTTTTATCCTCTTTTGCCTAATGCATTGTGTTTAACCATTCTTTACCTTTTTTGTCTCATCATGATTGTTGTATGTGCTAATAAAAATCAAGTAGCCCATTATTTTTATCCTATATTGCTCATTTTTTTGATATTTCAAAGTATGGGCTATATCATTCCCCATATTCACCATTCTTATCGAGACCCTTTGTTATATCAGTTTGATGTTTTGTTGTTTGGTGGCTGCCCTTTTAATTATTTACAAAAATGGATTAGACCTTGGCTTACAGAGATATTACAATTGGGGTATATAAGTTATTATTTTATGCCTGTGGTATTAGGTATGGCTTTATTCTTACGAAAAGACAGCCGTTTCCCCTCGGTTATCTTTGCCATTTTATTGGGCTTTTATGTATCCTATATTGGTTATCTTCTCTTTCCTGCAGTTGGTCCTAGATTTTATCTTCATTTTGACAAATCAGTCTATGAAAATACATATCTAGCTGGATGGACAGCCCATTTGCTGAATATCTTAGAAAAGAACAAAACTGACGCCTTTCCTAGTGGGCACACTCAAATCAGTATTATGTGCACCTATTTTGCCCATTATTTAGGGAGGAATTGGAGTTTGATTTATGGGATTATGACTGCTTTGCTAATTGTTTCTACTGTATATTGTCATTATCATTATATTACAGATGTAATTGCTGGAATTTTACTAGCAATAATTTGTTTAACTATTTCACCTGGTTTAGAAAAGAGATTGGGAAGGGGTTAAAATCACACAGTTGTTGAAAATTTCAAATTAACCTAAAATCCCAAGGGATATCAGGACATTCTTCGTCGTATCTCTGCTTTATACATTGATTTCTAAAGCAAATTTTGTTATCAATATCAAAAATGGGGAAATATTTAGTCTTTTTGGGTGCTTTAGTCCTGCTGACTACTTCTATAAAAGCTCAAGACATTATTTCTTTGCCCTCTCCTTCTTTTAAAGGGAAAATTTCTGTTGAAGAGGCAATCAAAGCTCGCCGTACTAATAGAGATTTTGGGACATCCCCTCTTAATTTAAATCAACTTTCTCAAATACTTTGGGCTGCTTATGGTATCACGGGAAAGGATGGCTTTAAAAAATCGGTGCCTTCAGCTGGTGCATTATATCCCATGGATATTATCATTGTTGTAGGTAAAAAGGCAGTTATTGGCTTAAAAGAAGGGGTTTATCTGTATAATTCTTCTTCACATGCATTAATAAGGATAAAGAATGGAGACAAAAGAAAAGATTTAGCCAAGGCATGCCTTTACCAGATGTGGATAGCAGAAGCACCAGTGGTTATTGTCATGATAGGTGTATATGAAAGATGCACTAAAAAATATGGTAAAAGAGGAGTAAGATATACTCATATTGAGGCAGGTCACATTGGACAGAATATATTTTTGCAAACAGAGGCATTGGGACTAAAAGCAGGCATTGTTGGTGCTTTTTCAGATGAAGAAATAAAGAAAATCCTTAATGTTAAACAGGGAATACCTCTTTTAGTTATGCCTATCGGGCATCCGTAAAAATCAGATTGAGCACACAACTTATGGAAGGCAGTGGCCATAAGTTGTCAGCTCATTTGAAATTGTAATGCTTTTTAACCGGCTCCTTTATATCCCAGACGCAAGATAGCCCTTTAGGGAAAGTCACTAGGTCACCTGCGCCAAATTTAACCTCTTTCCCATCTTTTGTCTTAACCACTACCTTTCCTTTAAGAAGATAGCAAACCTCGGTTTCATCGTAATGCCAGTCAAAGCAAGACACCTCCTTCTCCCATATGGGCCAGGAGAAAACCCCCATTTTCTTTAATCTCTCCTGGTCAGGTTTTTCAATTTTTATCTCATTCATTTTCCCACCTCCTCGTATAATCTTCCTTAATTCCTTTTCCTCATCATAAAAAATAACTTCCTTTTTTTCAACTTCCTTGTTTTAAACAATATGCCATATCGGAAAGCTCCTGGAAATTCTGGGGAAAGTCCTATCCAAAGCCCTTGCTTTGATACATCAATTCGGATAAGATGTCTAAATTGATTGAAAATAGGCGGGTATTAGTGAAAAATAAGAGGTATCTTCAGCTTATATTTATTAGCGGCAGTGTTTGGCTGTTAGACCAGCTAACAAAATGGCTGGTAATAAACTACTTAGAGCCTTATCAAAGGATAATTAAAATTACTCCATTTTTAAACCTAATACCAGTTCGCAATACAGGCGTGGCCTTTGGGCTTTTTGCGGGCAAGGCGGACGGAATTCAGGTGTTTTTTATGATATTTGCTTTAATTGCTATTGCTACTCTCCTATATTTTTATTTTACTCCTCGATTCTCTAGTCTTAAAACCTGGGGCTGTGGTCTGGTGATAGGTGGTGCTTTTGGAAATTTAATAGACCGCTTACGGCATAAGAATGTAGTTGATTTTATTGACTGCCACCTAGGAAATTACCATTGGCCTGCATTTAATATAGCCGATAGTGCCATCTCTATAGGCATGTTCCTTCTACTTTTATATTTTTACAGAGAGAAAAGATAATGCATCCCATTCTCATCCGTATTGGTCCTATTACCATCTATACTTATGGTTTTTGGGTTGCCATAGGTTTCTTTGCTGCTCTGGCTTTAATCCTAAAAGAAGCCAAAAGAGAAAACCTCTCGCCTGCAATTATTTCAGACCTGGCCTTTTGGACTGTTGCCTCAGGTATTATAGGGGCTAGATTAGTATATATAATATATGATTTACCCCATTTTTTGAAACATCCACTGGAAATCATTGCCTTTTGGAAAGGAGGATTAGTATTTATTGGGGGGCTTTTTTTTGGTCTCTTAGCAAGTTTTTTTTATGTTCGCCGGCATCACCTCAAATTCTGGCAACTGGCTGATTTAATTGCCCCTGGTCTCGCCTTGGGCCAGGCATTGGGGCGAATTGGCTGTTTTTCAGCAGGGTGTTGTTATGGAAAACCAACCCATGTGCCTTGGGCAGTAGTATTTAAAAACCTAAACGCTCTTGCCCCTTTGGACATACCTCTTCATCCTACCCAGTTATATCATAGCTTCGCCTGTTTTCTTATAGCCATTATTTTATTTTGCTCCCAACGTCACTATTTTAACAAAAGACTTTTAGACCCTGCTATTCCTTATGGCCGGGTTTTTGCTCTTTATCTAGGACTACATGGCATGCAAAGATTTTTTATAGAATTCTTTCGTGGGGATATAAAACCTATATTTTTTGGCTGGTTATCTTTAACCCAAATCATTTCAGTATTTATGATTGTTAGTGGATGCATAATTTATCTCAAAAAAAAGTCTTAAACTACAAAGCACTAGCCCTATTTTCAGGCGGTTTGGATAGCATCCTTGCCGTGTTATTTATAAGAGCTCAAGGCATCCAGGTAGAAGGGGTCTATTTTGAATCTCCTTTTTTCCCTAGAAACCAAGCAGTGAAGAGTGCTGAGCAAATTAACCTTCCCTTAAAGATAGTGGATATTACCCATGACATTTTGGCCCTTGTCAGACATCCACGTTTTGGATATGGTCAGGGATTAAACCCTTGTCTGGATTGCCATTTACTTATGTGTAATAAGGCATGTGAAATAATGCATCAAGAAGGATATAACTTTATAATCTCTGGTGAGGTATTAGGACAACGACCTTTGTCCCAAACAAAGCAGGCTATGTTAAAGATCAATAAAGAATGCCTTTGCAGCGATTATATAGTTCGTCCTTTAAGTGGTAAGCTGTTACCTCCCACAATTCCTGAACAAAAAGGAATAGTCCAAAGAGAAATGCTTTTAGATATTAGAGGACGTTCCCGAAAAAAACAAATGCAATTAGCCACCCAATTGGGTCTTAAAACCTATCCTTCACCTGCAGGTGGGTGCCTTCTGACCGATCAAACAATAGCAGCTAGACTTAGAGATTTATTGGCCCATCAAAAAAATATCTTACCACGAGATTTAGAGTTGTTAAAACTAGGACGCCATTTTCGCCTAAACCCGGCTACCAAAGCCATTGTGGGACGTAATCGGGAAGAAAATAAAAAAATAGAGGCCTTGGGTCTCTATGAAGACGCTCTATTGGAAACCATAGATTATCCCAGTCCTTTGGTTTTGATACCCTTTGGCGGTGATTTAGATGGGCAAAAATGGGCAGCCATGCTTACAGCAAGTTACAGTGATGCACCCTTAGATAAATCTGTATCTATCAAAATGAAATGGAAGGGGGAAGAAAAAATTTTGTTTACCTCTGTTTGTTCTAAGGAAAAACTCCACAAATATCTAATCCAAAAATTAGAAAAATAAATTCACTCTCCCATTACCTGAATTACTATTTCCCTTTTTCTCGTTCTGGTATCCCAATTTATAGCTACAATTTGTTGCCAAGTACCTAATATCAGTCTCCCCTTAGAAAACGGAACAACCAGACCAGGTCCAACAATGGTAGCTCTTACATGACTTCTTCCATTGTCATCTCCCCAGGTCTTATGATGTTCATAATCTATATTAGCAGGAGCAATCCTTTCCATAGCCCTAGGTATATCTTTTTGTAAACCTGGTTCATACTCCACTGTGGATATAGAACCTGTAGAACCAGGGATAAAAACAGTAACTATTCCTTCTTTCACACCAGCACTATCTACCTTTTCCTGCACTTTTTTAGTAATATCCTCCATTCCTCCATCGGCCTTTATGGTAACAGAAATCCTTTCTGTCTTTATCTTCATAGCAACCCCTCCTTTTCATGTTTTGTCATCCCTTTTCATACTGGTATACTTCAAATTATACTCTTCAATTAGTCCCTCATCTGCAAAGCTAAAATATCTATTTTCGCCAATAATGATATGGTCCAAGACCTTAATCTGCATAAGATTCCCAGCAAAGACCAAATCTTTGGTGATTTCTTTATCGCTTAAAGAAGGCTCGGGATTGCCTGAAGGGTGATTATGAACAAAGATAACACCTGCTGCATTATACTTTATAGCACTTTTTATAATCTCCCGAGGATAGACCGAGCTCTGATTTAATGTGCCCTTAAAGAGGTCTTCAATGGCTATAATTTGATTTTTTCCATCCAAAAAGATTACCTTGAATATCTCTTTTTTAAGGTCTCGCATGGTAAAATAGAGGTAATCATAAACGTCTCTGGAGCTTTTAATTATTTCTCCTGCCTTTATCTTTTCTTTCAGATATTGCTGGGCCAGTCCATAAACGGCCTTGATCTGGGCTACTTTTGCTTCTCCTAAGCCTTCTACTTTCAGTAAATCTCTATTTTTTGCCTCAAAAATTCCCCTTACTCCTCCAAATCTCTCTAACAAATCACTGGCTAAGTGGAGGGCACTTTTGCCTTTAATCCCTGTTCTTAAAAAAATAGCGAGAAGTTCAACCGGAGTGAGCTTTCCCCAGCCATATTTTAACAATTTTTCTCTAGGGCGTTGTTCTCTGGAAAACCTTTTTATTTGATGAAATGAGGCAGGTGAATCTTGCCATTCTTTTTTATATCTTTCTTTTTCAATGTCTCTCCACTTATAACGCCTTCCTTCTTTAATAATAGCCCTTTGAGAAAGGAGTGTATTTATAATCCTTCCTATAAGCCATTTACTCTCACCACAGGATAAGATTTCATGCTTGGAGAAATGGCTTTTTTTTAACATTTCTTTGATAATTAACTCATATCTTTTAAGCCTCTCCACATCCTTTATTTTTGAGCGGCAAAGTTCCATATTTTTACTTCTAAGGCCGCATAAGGGCTGTTGTCTTGGTTATTTTTTGGTTAAAAACCAAGGCGGCCTTTTGCAAATTCAGGTAGCGGGAGGTTTGAATATAGTTTTTTAAGGGATAATAAATATAAAGGGCAGAGCCATCTTTAATGGTATCAATAACTTTTTTAACACTGTTCAAAGAAATGGCAGGACATCCCCAACTCCTCCCCAACCAATGGAGGTATTTGGCCATCTTTCTGTCTACATACCATGCCCCATGTATGACAATATTTCTTCGTTGAGCATTATCATTAAATCCTTTTTCTAATCCTTTTAACCTTAATGAATAGCCATGGCTTCCTGTATATGTTGATAGGGTAACATAAAGTCCAATAGAACTTTTTAAAGACCCTGGTTTGTTTGAAAAATATTGTGCATATCTCTTACCTGACCTTTTTCCGTGGGCAACTAGCTCCTTAAAAAGAATTTTTCTCTTTTTAAGATCGATTACGAAAAATCTCTCCTTTTCAGAAGGTTGTGTATAGTCAATGATAGTCAAAAGGTAGGGCTTCTTTATAAGATTTTTACCTAAGGCAATGTAATAAGCAGTTACTGAAGCGCTAAATGCCTGAAATGAAATCACACTTTCCGAAAAACCCAACTCGGAATAAAGTTCTTTTGTATATTGTATAAAGTTAGCAGTTTTTAAACAAAATCCTTCAGATGAACCAAAACTGATTGAGCAGGAGAATAAATAAACTATCAGAGATACCAAAACAATACCGAGAACGCTCTTTCTTCTGGTATTGGCTCCTTGCACCAATTTTGCCATTGAAGTAACTCAGGTCAGGATAGAAATCCCACCCCTGGGAAATAGATAGCTTTGTGCCCTCTCATCAAAATTTCTTTTTTTCTTTCTTACCTGTGAGTTCTGCCAGTGCTTCTTTCAACTGAGGAATATTTGCTCCTACTACTATTTTGCCATTTTCAAGATAGAAGGTAGGAACACCAGAAATGCCCAATTTTTTTGCCAATTTAATAGAGGTTTCAATCAACTCCTGTCCTTTTTTGCATTGGGATTTTTCGGTCTTGCCTTCCTTTTTCCAATCCCCTTTTACATAAGTAGAAAAATCTAAATTACGACAAACCGCTTCTATGGCATTTTTCCTTCCCCTAAAAGGACAAAAAACTACTTTGACTTTTACATTATACTCTTTAGCTATTTCTTCCATTTGATTTCCTGCCTTTTGACAATGAGGACAAAGGGGATCAGTAAACATATAAATTGCATGTTTGGCAGTAGAACTAGGAGTATAAGTAATAGCTACTGCTTTATCTATATCTTTCTTTAAAGAAAGAAACTTTTGACTGTGGAGTTTTTTGACTTCTTCATTAGAAACATTTTTTTTGTTACTAAACATTTGACCAAGAATAATAAAGTCTTTTCCCACATATATAGGTAAATCCCTTCCTTGGATATTTACAATTACTTCACACAGCCCTCCTACTTCCCTTTGAGATATTATCTTAGTATCAGGGGGAAAGGAGAAGGGAATGTGTTTTTGCATGATTTCAATGGTAATATTTTTGCATTTCTCCCCTGCTAACCCTTGAGTTACAAAAGCAAAACTCAAAATAATCACACTCAGAACTAATAAATACCTTTTCATCTTTTCCTCCTATGGTGAATTTAGCCTAGCAAAACACAAATTAAATTGCATGTCAAGGTTATCTCAGGTTGAACATAGGACTTCGTCAAAGTAATTTTAACGGAGATCCAAATGATGGACATTAGAAAAATACCAAATCTTAAAATGACAAATGACAAAGCTCAAATGTCAAATCAAGCCATTTGGATTTTTAGACCATATTTAAACGTTTGTTCTTTTTGTTAAATTACTTATGGCCTGACTTTGACGTAGTCCTGAACCGGGGAAAATTGTTAATTGACTTCAGATTTATTCCATGTTAAAAAATTCGTTTAATGGAAGGATATAAAAAAATAATTTTGATAGCAGCTATTCTCACTGCTTTAGTAGGTGCGGGAATCTATTATTTTTTTGTTTATGAAAAACCTAAAGAAATTTCTTTACCACCTGAGGTTTTAGAAAAACCAGAGAAAGTTGCAGAGAAACCTCCTCCAGAGAAACCTCCTCCACAGGCTCCTCCAGAGAAACCACTGGTAAAAGAAAAGAAAAAAGCCCCTGAAACAGTATTAGAGCTGGAGAAGAGTGATAACGCAGTGAGAAGACTGGTCAAGGAACTTTCTTCCCACCCCCAATGGGCTATTTGGTTGAGTAACAAAAATTTGATTCGCAGGATTACTGCTGTAGTAGATAATATTGCCCAAGGGGTGAGTCCCCGCCCTCATATTCCCTTTTTAGCCCCTCAGGGGAGATTCCAGGTAATTAAAAGAAATGGATTAGTTTATCTAGATCCAGTTAGTTATAACCGATATAATTTAATAGCAGATGTTTTTGCCTCCTTGGATGTGGAAGGTTGTGTAAAGGTTTATCAACAATTAAGACCTCTTTTTCAAGAGGCGTACCAGGAACTAGGATATCCTAATCAAGAATTTCAAGATACACTCTTTAAGGCCATTATTGAACTCCTTAAAACCCCTATAGTCAAAGGTGAGATTTTATTAAAGAAAAAGGTGATTACATACCAAATGGTTGACTCTTACTTAGAGCAACTTAGTCCTGCTCAAAAACACCTCATCCGTATGGGCCCAGAAAATACCTTTAAGATCCAGAAAAAATTGCGAGAAATTGCTTTAGCTTTGGGAATTCCAGAAAATCAACTTCCCAAATCCGTAATTTACTATCCAGAGAATGAATAATAGAAGTATGAAATGCCAATAAAATAAGATTTGGACATTTCCCAAAATTTAGGCGTTAATCTTTAAAAGCATCCCTGTCTGCCTGCCGGCAGGCAGGGATAAATTAAGGATTTTTGGATTTAAATAAAAGGTTCCCCTGGTTTAGCTATCACATTCACTGCCCCTAATTCAAAGGCTTTAAGTGCCATACTGCTTCCTTCTGAAAAAATTTGACCCTAGTGCTAACTTTTTGGGCTATTTTATTGGCATAATAATTGCTATTATAAATTTGATGAGATGAAAGTTTGTAAAGATTGTCTTCACTTTGGAAATGAATTTAAAGGGTTTTGTAGATTGACTAATACTTGTGTGGGAAGTTTGTATAGCTGTGATAGTTGGAAACCAAGTCTTGAGACCATAAAACACATTAGGCCTGTGTTTTTGTTTAACTCAGTCACTCTAGATTTAGACAAGGTTATAAAGGCCATTTATGACTTTTCAAATCATAGTGTCCTAGTAATAGGTGATATTATGCTTGATGAATATATATTTGGAAGTGTTGACAGGATATCACCTGAGGCACCAATTCCAGTTTTGGATGTGAAAAGAAAAACTCATACCTTGGGTGGGGCAGCAAATGTAGTAAACAATTTAGTAGCTTTGGGGGCTAAGGTTTATATAGCAGGGGTAATGGGAAATGATGCTACAGGTGAATGTTTGAAATCAGAATTTAAAAAATTAGATATAGCTACTAATGGGATATTTTGTGACCCCAATCGACCCACTACTAAAAAGACCCGAATTATTGCCCTAGGCCATCAGATGATAAGGATGGACTATGAAAGTAGGAATGAAATTGACAGGAATCTTGAAGACAAGATTATCAATTATTTTAAAGATGTATTCCCTGTTTGTGATATAGTGTTAATTTCAGATTATGCAAAAGGTGTGGTTACAAACAGGATTTTGAATGAAGTGATAACTACTTGTAAAAATTATAAGCCTGTATTGATAGACCCCAAGGGAAAGGATTTCAAAAAATATAAAGGAGCTACAGGAATTACTCCTAATAGCAAAGAGGCTAGCATTGCATCAAATTGTGAAGACGTTGATCTAGCAGGGAAAAAACTATTAGATGAATTAAAATTAAGTGCCGTTTTTATAACAAAAGGGAAAAAGGGTATATCTTTATTTGAAAAGGAGAAACTTCCTGTGAACATACCTGCAATGGCCAGGGAAGTATATGATGTTTCAGGTGCAGGAGATACTGTCTTGTCCACATTAGGGCTAGGCATAGTATCAGGCCTTACCTACCCTGAAAGCGTGGTATTGGCAAATATTGCAGCAGGCATGGTAGTAGGAAAATTTGGAACCTCTACTATTTCTCAAGCAGAACTGTTAGATAACATAGTAGGGATTGTTCCGCCTTCTAAAATAAAAAAGAGAAGGGAACTAAAGCAAGTTATAGATTATCTAAAAACTCAAGGGAAAAAGATTGTATTTACAAATGGATGTTTTGATTTATTACACATAGGACATATTCATTTTCTTAAAGAATCTAAAAAATTGGGGGATATATTGATTGTAGCATTAGATAGTGATGAATCTGTTAGAAATATTAAGGGAAATGGACGTCCAGTGATAAATCAAATAGAGCGTGCACAGATATTGTCTGCGTTAGACTGTGTAGATTATGTGACTATATTTTCCTCAAAAGAACTAAATTTTCTTTTAAAGGAATTAAGACCTGATATATTAACTAAAGGAAGTAATTACAGGAAAGAACAAATAATTGAAAGTGAGATAATAGAAAGTTTTGGGGGTAAGCTAGTTTTGATACCTATAACTAAAGGTGTGTCTAGCTCAAAAATCATTCACAATATTATAAATAATTATTCAGCTTATTCCAATACTGGTCTTCATTGTTAGGTTTGGCAAAAAGATTGAAAATTTTTGCTAAATGGAGTTGATTTATGAGAATTTTAGTAACTGGTGGTGGAGGTTTTATTGGCTCTCATTTATGTGAAAGACTTCTAAAAATGGGTCATGAGGTTATTTGTGTAGATAATTTTTTTACTGGTAGTAAAAAAAATATCATTCATTTACTTGACAATCCCTATTTTGAGGTTATTCGTCATGATATTACCTTTCCTCTCTATGTAGAAATAGACCAAATATTTCACCTTGCCTGTCCAGCTTCGCCCATTTATTATCAAAAAGACCCTGTTCAAACCTTAAAAACAGCAGTGCATGGTTCTATAAATATATTAGGTTTGGCAAAAAGATTGCGAATAAAAGTTCTATTAGCATCTACTAGCGAGATATACGGAAATCCTCAGATTCATCCTCAAAAGGAAAACTATTGGGGCCATGTAAATCCTATTGGGCCTAGGTCTTGCTATGATGAAGGTAAAAGGTGTTCAGAAACACTTTTTATGGATTACCATCGTCAGTATAATCTTAAGGTAAAAATTGTAAGAATATTTAACACCTACGGCCCTAGGATGCAAATTAACGATGGGCGGGTAATTTCTAATTTTATCGTTCAAGCTTTAAAAAACAGAGATATTACCGTTTATGGCGATGGTTCTCAAACGCGTTCTTTTTGTTATATAGATGACCTTATAGAAGGACTTCTTAAAATGATGAATACTGAAGATGGCTTTACAGGACCTGTAAATTTGGGAAATCCAAAAGAGATAACAATTTTAGAACTAGCTAAAAAGATTATTCAACTAACAAGCTCTAAATCTAATATTGTTTTTAACTCTCTTCCTCAAGATGACCCCAAAAGGAGATGTCCTGATATAACTTTAGCTAGAAACCTTCTTTTTTGGGAGCCAAGAATTTCTTTAGACGAAGGTTTAGCCAAAACCATAGCTTATTTCAAAACTCTTTTAAAGGAAGAAGAAAAAGATTACCAAATTCCTCTGTTTTTCACCTCACGGCAGAGGGATGCTTCACGCTCTTATATAAAATAAATATAAGGAAAAAATTTCCTTAAAGAAAAAAATTCCTACCAATTTAAAAAATCCATTTTTCTAATTCATAAAAAAGAAGAAATAAATTCTAATGGCACAAATCTTGTATTAAGCACTTGTTCAGGTATTTAAAACTTTTGCTGATAAGAAGGTAAGGGATATGAATTTTTTATCGCGGATTAAGCAGCTAGGAGGATTAAGACGTTTTCTAATTATTGACAAAACATGTTCTGTAAGAGGCTTTACATTGTGGTTCACTGGTTTGCCAGGAGCCGGAAAAAGCACTCTGTCTTCAGCGGTTCATCAGGCGTTACTTAATCGCAGTATAACTAATGTTGAGTTGCTTGACAGTGAGGTTATGCGGAGATCTCTATCGCCAGAATTGGGGTTTACGAAGGAAGACAGGGAGTTAAATATTTGGCGAATTGGTTGGATAGCTAAATTACTCAATAAACACGGTATTCACGTTGCAGTAGCAGCCATTTCTCCTTACCGCGCTACCCGGACCCAGATACGTAAGATGCTAGGGGAGACATTCATTGAAGTGTTTATCAGTTGTCCAATAGAGGAATGCGAGCGCCGCGATCCTAAAGGACTGTATAAGAAGGCACGTAAAGGTTTAATTAGTCAATTCACCGGCATTGACGATCCCTATGAATTACCTGAACATCCTGAAATAATTATAGAAACTAATCGAGTGAGCGTACAGGAAGGAGTTAGGCAGGTTCTCACTTACTTAGAGCGCCGTCAATTTATTCCAAGTTCCGTTGTGGGAGAGCGGGCTACCCCTGAAAGTGAGGTCGTTGTGGCTCGCTAGTAACCTTATGTGGAGGAAACAAATGGGAATTTTGTCATTACCAATAGAACAATTAAGTAAATCCGGAGATGTTGAAAAACAAAAGGAAAAATTTCAGGAATGGAATCCCAGTAAGCGGTGGAATCCATTCAACAGTTATAAGTTGCTTTCGCATGTCCATAGATGGAAACAAATCAAAAGGGGGAAACCTATACCACCACCGGTTCTTATTACTATCGACCCCACAAATGTTTGTAATTTCAATTGTGTGTGGTGCAATGCGGAGTTTATAAGAAAAAAACGGAAAGGTTCGTTATCTGAGAAAATGTTATTAAATCTTGCAGATTTTCTTCCTCGTTGGGGAGAAGGCAACCCTAATTGGAAGCCTGGTGTTGAGGCCATTTGTATAGCAGGAGGAGGAGAGCCTCTTTTGAATCCTGCCACTGCTGTTTTTATTGATAAAGTAACTAGCAATGGGATAGAGGTTGGTGTGGTTACCAATGGCAGTCATATAGCCGATTATATCGATTCTTTATCGCAATGCACATGGGTTGGTGTATCTATTGATGCAGCTACGCCAAAGACATTTAATAAATTAAAGAGATTACCTCCTGAAAAGAATATCTTTGACCGTATTATTGAGAATATTGCCATTCTGGTGGATTATGCCAAAAGGCATAACAATAGGTTAGGTTCAAAACACCCTTCCTATGGTGTAAGTTACAAGTATCTCTTATACAACAGGGATAATATCAGTGAAATGTACAAAGCAGCAAAGCTGGCCAAAGAGATAGGATGTAAGAATATTCACTTTCGCCCTGCCGGAACATCGTGGGACAAACTAGGAACAGAGAATGAAATAAGTTTTTCCAAAGAAGATATTTCCTTATTCAAAGAACAGATTACAAAGGCTTTAGAGTTAGATGATGAGACCTTTGGTGTCTATGGCATCACTCATAAGTTTACCTCACAATTTGAGAGAGCAAACTACTTTGATAAATGTTATGCAATTTTTATGACTTCTGTCATCATGCCTCCAGTTGGTAAAGATGCTCCCAAAGACTCTTTTGTTCTTGGGCTATGTTGTGACAGGCGTGGGGATAAAAAATTAGAATTAGCAAAGAATATTGTAGATGTTGAAAAGATTCAAAAATTATGGGGGAGCAAAGCTCATTGGAATATACATGATAAGATCAGAGTAGACAAAGAATGCCCAAGATGTACTTATCAACCTCATAATGAAATATATGAAAATGTCATACTAAATGACAGCATGACATACAAATTTATCTAGCCACAGATGAATATTTCAGTAATAGGATTAGGTAAATTAGGGCTTTGTACAGCTGCCTGTTTTGCAGCAAGAGGTCATAGGGTAATAGGTTTGGATAAAAACAAATATATTGTGGACAAGTTGCAGGCAAAACAGTGCCCCATAGATGAAAATGATCTTAAACAACTGTTGGACAAAGCTTGGCAAAACCTAACCACAACCACTGATACAGAAAATGCTATTTTTAATTCAGAAATAACACTTATCATAGTCCCTACTCCTAGCGGGCCGGATGGGAGATTCAGCAATAAATATATTGAAGATGTGTTGTATGCTATAGCACCGGTACTTAAGAAGAAAAATGAGTTCCATGTGGTAGATGTGGTCTCTACTGTCATGCCAGGGTCTTGTGATAAATGCTTTAAGCCATTATTGGAAAACATATCTGGAAAGGTTTGTGGGAGAGATTTTGGTTTGGTTTATAATCCCGAGTTTGTCGCTTTAGGCTCGGTAATAAAGGATTTTTTAGATCCTGATATGGTACTTATCGGCACCTCCGATGAACACTCCAGCGCTTTGGTAAGAGACCTTTATGTTACAACATGCAATAACAGTCCACATATTGTTATCATGTCCCTTATAAATGCAGAAATTACAAAGCTTAGTCTCAATTGTTTTGTGACCATGAAGATCAGTTTTGCCAATGAGTTAGCCTCTATTTGTGAAAAGGTTCCAGGTGCTGATATAGATGTTATCACTGATACACTCGGTTTAGATACTCGTATCGGCAAAAAATATTTGAGAGGGGGTTTAGGTTTTGGAGGCCCATGTTTCCCTCGTGACAACATGGCGTTTCAGGCCTTTGCCAAAGAGGCAGGTTCAGAGGCAAGATTGGGTGCGCAGGTAGTAGCCATCAATAACTCTGTTGTTGAGAGATTATTTAATATTATTGTTAAAAAAACAAACAAAAATCAACGAATAGCTCTTTTGGGATTATCTTACAAACCTGGAACACATATCGTAGAAGAGTCCCAATCTATAAGACTTGCTAAAAGATTGGTAAACGCCGGTTATTTGGTGGCTGTGCATGATCCCGAGGCTTTAAGCAATGCAAGGGATGTGCTTGGCGAAGTTGTTACTTACCATGATGATCCATATTTATGTGTTCAGGGTGCCGGGGCTATTGTTCTCTTGACTAACTGGATGATTTATAAACACCTTGATTGGCGACGTATTGGAAATTTAACAAGAGATGGAGCTCTTTTATTAGATAGTTGGAGAGTTCTTAAAGGAGTTAAGTTGGGGAATTTTAGATACATAGGCTTAGGTGTTGGCCTAGATAGGATAACAGAAGGAAATCCTTATGAGCAATAACATTTCTCAAGCTTTCACTGATGTGGATATAGAGGAAGTGCAAAGCTATTGGGACTCTCGGCCCTGCAATATCCGGCATTCTCCCAAAGAAATTGGTACTAAAGAGTATTTTGATGAAGTAGAAGCCAGAAAATATTTTGTTGAACCTCATATTCCTGCATTTGCTGAATTTGAGAAGTGGAAAGGTAAAAAGGTGCTAGAAATCGGATGTGGTATTGGCACAGATACAATCAATTTTGCACGAGCAGGAGCCCAGGTGACGGCAGTGGACTTATCAGAAAAATCTCTTGAAATTGCACAAAAACGAGCAAGACTCTTCGGTTATGATATTAAGTTTTACCAGGCTAATGCTGAAGAACTTTCACGATGGTTACCTTTGGAAGAATATGATCTCATTTATTCTTTTGGTGTTATTCATCACACTCCACATCCTGAACAGGCCATTTCTGAAATCCGCAAATATATGGGGCTAAACAGTGTGTTTAAAATGATGGTTTATCATCGGTATTCATGGAAAGTATTGTGGATTCTACTGGTCTATGGCAAGGGCCAATTTTGGAAGCTGGATGAATTGATAGCACGTTATTCTGAGGCTCAAACAGGATGCCCGGTAACTTATACATACACGAAAGAATCAGTTAAGGAACTTTTAAAACATTTTAAGATTATAAAAGTACAGGTGGAGCATATATTTCCATATCGCATATCAGATTACATAAATTATAACTATGTGAAAGCCTGGTATTTTAGATGGATGCCAAAAAGGATGTTTCGCTGGATGGAAAAGAACTGGGGTTGGCACTTATGTGTGACGGCAAAATTGAAGAAATAAGGTTTGTTCGCTAGTTTTTAAGCTTAAAAGGGTGAGGCGGTCATGTGCTCTAATTCAAAGGTAAAGTGCTATTTCGTGACAGGAACAGGACGGTGTGGTACCAAGCTGTTTTCTAAATTGTTTTCATTGAGTGATAATTCTCTATGTGAGCACGAAAAATACTTCCGTCACGCAAGTATGATAAAATTTTACCGAAATAATGATTTTAGTTCCTTTTTAGAGGATATTAACTTACATATTATACCAACAGTAAATTATTTTAACAAGCTGAATAAAAGTTATGGAATTTCATCAGGTCACATGTTTTTCTCTATACCCTATCTTTATCACATTTTCGGAGAAAATGTGCGCTTCATACTGCTGGTGAGACGTCCCGAGGAATTTGTAAGAAGCGCACTTGCCAGGGGGTTCTTCGACCCAAATCACCCACATTCATGCATCCAACTTCTTCCCAATCCACGGAACCCCATATTTAAAAAATGGGGAGCTATATCCCCATTTGAGAAATGTCTATGGTACTGGAACCTTGTGAATCAATTTGTAATAAGTGAATTCCATAAAATGCCAAAAAATATCTATAGGATTGTCAAAATAGAGGATGTTGATACTGATTTAGTAAAACAGCTTTGTAATTTCTTGGAATTATTCGATGTTAAAGAAGAAGAAATTCAAAAAGTTCTTGCTCAAAGAATTAACGCTTCTCCTGGATTAGGAGATGAAAGTGATGTTAACCCATATTCTTTACCGATATCTTTGGAACCAATAGAGAGATGGAACAATTTTCAATTGGGCTTACTTGAACAATATACTGGTCAACTTCGCTCTAAACTGTATGGTTCGGAGACTATTTCCCAAAAACCAGAGATAGAACAAAGGTCGGAAAAGACTCGACTTGAAATTTATAGTTTGACTCCAATTGAGAAATCGCAAAGCAATCCAGAACCACAAACACAAACCTTGCCAATAGCAATATTTGATGTTCACGGAGTTTGCAACCAAACCTGTCCGTATTGCGTTGCCAAGCGCTCAAAAGATTTCGGGCCAATAGTTAAACCAGAACCGATGAAGAAAATCAGAAGTTTTTTTAAAGAGCATGGTCCGTTTAATATCGTATTTACCGGTGGCGAGCCATTGATCACACCAGGGATTTGGGATTTTTTTAAGTTTCTAGTTAACGAGGGACATCTTATCTCACTCCAGACAAATCTTAAAGTTGGTGCAGATTTATTCTCCCAAGCAGTATCGCCTGAACAGACAGGTTGGATACTAACCACATTTCATTCAGTAGAGCTAAAGAGATTTGAGTGTTATCTCCGAAATATAAGAATGCTTAAAAAGAAAGGTTATCCATTGGTTGTAAAACTGATCCTTGACGATTCAATGCTCAAAGAATTCGTATCAATTTATGACACATTGAAGAAAAATGGCATTGGAGTTATTTTATCTCCACTTATTAATTTTCCACCTAATAGTGAACCTTTTCCTAAACAGTACACTCCTGAACAATGGTCTCTAATTGCCCCCCGTATTACGTTACGTAGTTCCTGGCTTTATTTTGCAGGAGGATGGAGAAGCCGTGGAGCCTTATGTTATGCTGGAAGTAAGGTATTTTACTTTCGCCCTTGGGCTCCTAGAGGACGAATTGATGGCTGTGCACATAGTTTTCCAAGAAACATAGGGAGTTTGTATACTAATAAATTTTCACCTTTAAAGGAACCAGTTCGTTGTGGACTCGATTTGTGTATTTGTGATTTTAACTATTATACTGGTATAATCCCAAAACTTGATGATAGTAAGCATTTCAAAACTCTTCTCTCAGGCAAAGTTCAACCTGTTCCATTTTCTGCTTATTTCGAATATATCAAACAAGCAGACATTTATCCACTTATTGATCTTCAACCTATTATTAGTAAAATAAACTTGGTTAAGGATATCCGAAATTGGGCTGGTTCAGTAAAATCTGTAGTGGCAAAACGAGGATCTAACCAGTTCGTCCACTCAAGCACGATGAGTGAATCGTTCGGCGAAGGGAGATCTAGGCTACTGGGAAACAGCCAGACCCCTTCTTATATATCTATTGAAAAACCATCAACCGAATGGAAGATGGATATAGCAAAAACTTTAAATCAACAAGGAGAAGAGCTATTCATCAAAGGCGATACTAAGGGTGCATTAAATGCTTTTCTAAAAGCCATTGAGATAGACCCAAATCTTGCCGTTGCGTACAACAACCTTGGTGTGTTGTACTGGCAGGCAAGGGAAGTTAAAAATGCCTTAGGACATTTTAAAAAGGCTCTAAAACTTGACCCATACGATCGGAATATAATCCTGAATTGTGGCAAGGTATTGACAGATTTAGGAAAAATTGAAGATGCAAAGGAAGTTTATTCATACTATTTAAAGAAAAACCCAAATGATGAAGAAATATCTCGGTTATTGGCAGATATTGAAGTACATCACTCTACATCTGAAGCGACCTTAATAAAACCTGAACAAATAGGTCCTATCAATATTCCCATTGTATCTGTTCAAGATTTACATAAAAAATTGGGATTTGAAACGCCAATTAATTATCCCAAAACCTCACTTGAAAAACCATTAAACCAATGGAAGATGGAGATTGATGATGCTCCGATATTTCGATACATATATCGAAATTTTCGTCCCCGCAGACATCTAGAATTTGGCACCTGGCAAGGCACAGGGGTAGTCTATTGTCTTGAAGAATGCGATGCTACCGTTTGGACTATTAATTTACCATTCGGTGAGAATAAAAAAAATGGTTACCCTGCTTACGCCCATTATCCAGAGGAATTGCCGTCTGTTCGCGAGTGGGCAAAAAAGATAGGGCTACCCGAAAAAGCTACTTATAGAACCGACTCCATTGGATTTATTGGGAGGCGTTATCTGGAGAAAGAATTGGGGCATAGAGTATGCCAAATTTACTGTGACAGTAGAAAATGGGATATTTCAAATTATCCCCCTGGATTTTTTGATACCATACTAATAGATGGGGGACATACAAAAGATATAGTAATCAATGATACCCGAAAGGCGTTTCGATTATTGAGGCAAGGGGGCATCGTTATGTGGCATGATTTTTGTCCCCCAGTTTTTAAGCAATTTGAGTGCACCCACGGAGTAATGGAAGCAATTTCTCAGGATTGGGATTGGGTCAATTCACGTACAAATCAGCTTTTCTGGATTTATCCAAGCTGGATTCTTCTTGGTGTGAAGAAATGAGTGCCACTATTAACCAGCAACCTGAATTAAGCATTGTTGTCACAGCACGCAATGATAATCACGGCGGAAACCTTCTGCACCGTATGCAGATTTTCGTGAACGGCATTTTAGTACAATCAGAAAGGCATGGGCTTAGAACAGAACTGATTTTAGTGGAGTGGAATCCGCCATCTGATAAGCCAAGGTTGGCTGAAGCGTTATCATGGCCAGAGAGACATGATTTTTGCACGGTGCGCATCATTGAAGTTCCTCCAGAAATCCATCAGCAATATAAACATTCTGATAACTTGCCACTTTACCAGATGATTGCGAAAAATGTTGGAATTAGACGTGCAAGGGGTGAGTTTATACTTGCTACCAATATTGATATATTATTCTCACATGAACTTATGAGATTTTTGGCCTCAGGAGCTTTAGAAAAGGGATATGTGTATAGAGTTGATAGGTATGATGTACCTGAGGATGTGCCTTTAAATACTTCGATTGACAAGCAACTTGAATACTGCCGTAAAAATGTCATTCGTATAAACAGCTTAGATGGAACACGGAATCTATTAACTGGGGATTATTTACCAAGTCGCCTTCCACCTTTCATGTCCTTTGCTGGATTGCATTTTAATAGTTGTGGAGACTTCACGCTTATGCATAAAGAGCACTGGTTTGCTCTCCGTGGCTATCCAGAATTTGACATGTATTCCTTCCACCTTGATACCTTGTTTCTACTTTTAGCTCATTATGGCGGAGTAAGGCAAAAAATACTTTCTGACCCCATGCGAATTTATCATATTGAACATGCATCTGGATTTAAGCCAGAGGGGGAAAGAAGATTAAGCATGAAACTTAAGTCCCAAGGTCTTCCTTTTATAACCCTGTCTGAAATTGAAAAGTGGGCAATGAGAATGCACAAAGACAAGCGTCCTATAATCTTTAATCAAAGAAATTGGGGTCTTTCGAATGAAATTCTTAAAGAAAATATTATATGTTTAGCAGATGTTTTTAAAGAAAGAAAAGCAGACATCAAAAGTAAAAGTGCATTTTCAAAAAAGAAGAATATACTGATATTTTCTGAGGAATTACCCTTATATGATTTACATTCACAAGGTAAAAGATTATATCAAATAGCAAGAAATTTAAGTAAAAATCATAGGGTTACATTCTTTGTCTGCAAAACTACCCTCAAAGAAAGGTATGTTGAGAGTTTAAAAAAGATAGGTATAAATGTATTTTATAACATTAAAAAAGTAACTAAATCATCTCTATTCTCCTATTTAATAACTGCCACAGATATAAAAACGCTTCTTATATTCAATTTTTTTGATACAGTAATATTTAGTTCAGTAAAAATTGCAAGTCTTTATTTGCCAACAATCCGTAAATTATCACCAAAAACTGCAATAATCATTGACACTTATACTGATTTGATGTTTGAAGAGCAAAAAGAAAAACAACTTTCAATCTATGAAAGTGCAGATGCGGTTATTGCACCATCAGAGGCCAAAGCTCAGCAGATTCTGAAGGAATCACCCAAACTTGATGTAAGAATCTTATCCTCCCACTCCACTATGTTAGAGAGAAAAATCCTTGAAGCTATAAATACACGCCTAAAGAAAAGAAGACCTAAGAGATTTATGATTCATTCAAATTCTGTGATGAAATCATCTTCATCAAAAAAACTCACTGTGATTTTCATTGTTAAAGGTAACCAAGAGAAGATAGGACCCTCTATGCAGAGTCTAATCCTTAATTCTGATAAGGAAATGACAGAAATAATAATAGCAATAGATGGTAAAAATGCGGGAAATTTTTGTGAGGAGGCAGAAAGAAATTTTGTAAAATACTTTAAATATGAAGATGAAAAAGAGGTTAATGCCTTCTGCATTAGCATCCTAAATGATTGCTCAAGCCCCTATTTTGGGCTAATGAAGAGTGATATAATTGTTCCACCTCACTGGGATAGGAGACTTATTGCCCACTTTAAAGAGGATTCGCGGATCGAGGCAATTTCTCCTATAACTTCACACTTTCTATATTCTTCAATGTATGACTTTGAAAAGGAGGCATGGGATATTTATAAAAAATATAAAGGTATACACCTGCCTTCTGATTCCATTTGTACCTCATGTATAGTGGTCAATAAATGTGCTATCAAAAAGAAAGGAAATTATGACTTTGCCAATTTCATTTCAAGTGCCCTAAAAAAAGATTACAAGATTGCAGTAGCTAAGGATACCTTAGTATTGGAATTAAAACTCAACTTAATAATTCGAAATAATAGAATTAATTTCAAAAAAACTGAATCTAAGCTTGTGAGTGTAATTATTCCTACATACAATGAGAAAGATTTACTGCTTAAATCCTTGTATTCTTTTTTCCATCAAAACTTAGAGCCGGACCAACTTGAAATCATAGCTGTAGATAGGGGTTCTGAAGATGGAACCATTGAAGCTCTTACCCAACTAAAACCTGCATGCACATTTAAATATTATCTTCAACCACATAAAGGAAAGGCAGCAGCAGCAAATTTTGGAATAACAGAGGCAAGTGGAAAGTTTATCTTACTTTCATCTCCCAACATAGTTGCAAAGGATGACTTAATAAGCCAATACCTGAAGAGTTATGAGCATCGCACATATAAAAACATTGCTATTGTTGGAAATATTCTGCCAGAAAAAGATGAATATTCTACCAAGAGTTTAGTAGAAATGGGAGAGGCGTTCAATCTGTTTTTGGAACGAAAGACATTTGAGGATGTGGGCTTGTTTGATGAAACTCTTAAGCACCAATGGATAAACATTGAATTTGTTTCCCGGTTAATAGCAAAAGGCTACCAAATAAGAAATGATAACCGTATCGTTGCTTATGTTTGTAATACTGAAAAAAGCAGCATAGATGTTTCCCAACCTCTGCTAAAGGCAGGTAAAGAGTTTGCAGGTCTTATGTATGCCCATCCAAATATTAGGTCATGCCCTTTTAATACAACAAAGGAAAGGATTATTGAATATTTTATTGATAAGGAAGAAAAGCTCATTAAGCTTGCAAAAAATATTGTGGGAAAACTTCAAAAAATTCCCAAGAACGAACAGCGTAATTATAAATTTGGTAATCTCCCACTCTCGGTAGTGTGTAATAAGATTCTATCAGATTATTATTACTACAAGGGGATTTACAAAGAAATATGCAGAATCGAGGGTGAAGATTGGTTAAAGACATTTATTGATAGGAAGAAAATAGATGTTCAGAAACTTAAAGATGGGATTCTTGCAGTGCAATACTTAATGACGAGCTATTTGCATAAAGGCAGAGGTGACTTTAATAAGGCAATTATAATGGCACAAAAAGCTAATAAATTGGCTGATACATTTCTTCCATTATATTGCCTTGGCACCTATTACTTGAACATGGGTGAGTATAGAAACGCTGAAAATGCTTTTGAAAAAGCCATCAAAAACGCTGATAAAGCCAGTCCTCTCATGGAAATACGTAGGGAAGACATTGTCTCCAGCTATCTTTATTTAGCATTGAGTTGTATGTATCAGGCCAATTATGCCAAGGCCATAGATAGACTAAAAAGATTGGTGTATGAAAGGATACCAATTTCCCTTCCGGAGAAGGCAATCATCTATGATTTTTTGAGTAAATGCTATAGAAAGATGGGTAAGGAGAAAGAGGCTTATATTTTTGAAAAGTATGCCAGAGAATTCAAAAGGGAGACTGATGTAGCAGTTCTGGAGCCGAATATTCAACAATGCCCTTCTCAGCAGACTTTGCGATGATATGCCTTCCAATATCAAAAATTGCTTCTAACGAACGCTTCAAATAGCAGGAGTATCCTCGCGAAGAAAATCTGCCTCGTGGGAAATATTTATCCAAAATCCGCGATTGATTTTTGGAGGAAATTCCAACCTATGGTGTTGGTTGTTTCAGCTTTTAGGTTAACTTCACTAACCTTTTATAGCTTAGCAGATTGCTCCGTTAAGCCATCAAGACCAAGCCCTTCAGGGTGGCTTTCGCCAGTCTTGATGGCACTTCGCAATCTGCTTTTTAAAGTAGAGTTAGTTGAAAGGGGAAAAAGTTTTTTCTTTAATTATTAAGCTTAAAAATATTAAAGAGGAAGGCGAAAAAAGAAGTTTTTCTTTAAGGGACTATTTTCTGTCAAGCAGGAGCACAGCGAGTACTCCTTGACAGGCACGGTCTTAAGTAAAATATTTGTATGGTTACCAACCTTTAAAAATGGTTTTTTACTGTGCATAAGGTCAGTTACTATTAACTCTGTGACTAGACACGAAGATTGTGGTATGAATTTTCTATTTGTTGCCACATAGGGAGGTCTATGCCCTCCAGGAAGGCTCTAAAGTACTCCAGTAAGGTGGATACCAGGGAAAGATCTGCCTTGGGTAAAATCTTCTGAATGTGTGTTGTTACGCTTTGTCCATCATTGTCCAAAAATCTGTGGAAGGAGGAGGATTCTGACCTATCATCCAGCAATATGTCGTATGTATCATTAAAAACAGCTTCTGATAGGGTAGTTGATACCTCTTTTATCATACCAGAGATGCCTATCAAAATAGCCAATTGCGTTTCCCAAAAATCCGGATTTTCTTGATTGTGGATCTCACCGAATAATTTTATATCCAGTAGAGAGGTTCTTAATCCTCCTATTAAGTCAAGGTATAATAAGTCATAGCCTCCATTTTTAAAATCATCCCATATCATCTGTAATGAATCAGACAGACTGATATGGATTTTCCTTGCGAGGCCATATTGATTGTTGAATAAACCTATGTTGATATAAGCATCCTTCCTCATCTTCCATTTGCTATCAAACACAGCCCAATTCTTGCCACTGAAATAGTGATATGCCAGAGCTTGAGGTTCATAAATAAGCTCGTATCCAATAATTTTTATCCTCATAGAGGCATCTAGGTCTGAATGGTCATATCGTTTGTCATCATTATAGCCCCCAATCTCCAATAAAGACTTTTTACGAAAGACCGCAGCAGCACTAGGTAAGGCCTTGACGGTTCTTTTTTTAGTCCCTCCATCAGGGTTTCTATGAGCTAAAAGCCACCTCCCAATCACGCCATTTCGGTTGGATTCTATTATTCTTCCACCCACTCCCCCAACATGATTTCCAGAGAAATTCTCCATAATATATTCAAGCCAATGAGGGTCTAAGGTTACATCACTATCCACACCTGCTAGAAAATCTCCATTACTGTGGGAAATGGCAGTATTTCTGGTTACCGAAATGCCTTTGTTTTCCTGATGCTGGATAATTTTTACATTGTATTGTCTGGCTATTTCCACAGTATTATCTGATGAACCATCATCAACCAAAAGTATTTCCCATAGAGGATAGGTTTGGCTAAAGACACTTTCAAGACATTTTCTTAGTGTCTTTTCTGCATTGTAGGTGGGAATATAAAGAGTCACCTTTTCGACCATAAGTTAGCCTCTCGGAATTTCTGTCCCCCTACAGCGGAAGACCATTGCGCAGTCTCCTGCCGTGCCTTTATCAGATATTGAAACACAAATAAGTCCTTTATTTCCTCAGATGACAAGTCTTTAAGGGAAATTCTGCCAAAGGATATTTCTGCTTGGGTAGAATTGCAAACAGTATAGTATTTGGGGTCAACATTACCTGCTATTGTTGTTATTTCAAAACCGGCATTCTTAAAAAGGGCCAGTATTTCTTTTTTGGTAAAGAATCTCAAATGAGTTCTATCTAGGATACCGTAATCTCCATATGTCCAATATCCATCTACTAGCATATTTATGACCTGATAATATCTGACATTCGGGATACTCGCTACAACCACACCTGAATCTTTAAGGTGTTTTTTGAGTTTTTTTACTACAGAAAGGGGGTCTTTTAAATGCTCTAATATATCGGCAAAGACTATGCAATCAAAATATTTTTCCTCAAAGGGAAGGTCTATTTCTTCTATGTTACCACATATAACGATTGAGAGGTTTTCTCTGGCCTTCTCACATACCGCCTGTTCAATTTCTACACCAACCACCTCTTTTACTCCCTTTTCTAAAAGCCTCTTTCCCAGGATGCCTTCTCCACAACCCACATCCAGAATCCTCCTCGCTTCTTTAGGAATAAGAGCCTCTACATCTTTTCGTTCCTGGCGGTAGTAGTCTATGTCAAGAGGCTCTCTTATGGCATCACTTGTTATTTTGTCTTTCGAATTACCTAATATCCTTATTTCCTCCTTGGCGTTATTCCTATCCTTTATAATATTTATCATTTCCTGTACCCTGTGTGCATAGGTATGCCTGTCCAATACCTTTGTCATGCCCTGTTTTGCTATTTTTTCCCTCTCATCATCATTTCTGAGGTAGTAATCAGCAAGTTCAAAGAGTTCTTTTTCATCCCTATATATCACCAGGTGCTTTCTATCTTGAAACATCTCTGTCAGTCCGCTTCCTTTCGCCTCATCGGTAAGGAGCATACTGCCGGATGCCATGGCCTCAAACACTCTCATGTTTAAGTCATTCTTTATGGATTTATTAAATACTATTTTTGATTGGGAAAAGACTTCTGCCATCCTTTCAAGAAAACATCTTTCATAATAGAGATTGAATCTCCGTTTAAGTTTATCAAGAAGCTCCACCCTCTTTGGGTCTGTCAGGCTTCCCACAAAGCCTATGTCATAAAGTTTATTGTTGGTCTTCTTTCCATGTATCTCAGGGTCACAAGCAAGGGGTATCCAAAACACATTCTTTATACCTCTTTCTTTAAATCTTTTAACATCTGCCTTTTGAGCAATAAACACCACATCAAAATTCTTTGCAATTTCAATATGTTTTTCGAGTTTAAGATGGGTATCTATCAAATAACAAGACTTAATACATTTAATGGCATCCAAGTTTATCAGAGGATAAGAAATACCCGTATCAATATATAAAAAGACATCTGGTTTCCATCCCAAAGGTAACTGCTTAAATACCTTTTTTAAATCTCCATCTATAAAGGGTATTTGATGCCCCTTTACTTTATCTTCAATGGCAAGCAGATTCCATCTAATTAATGTCTCTTTACTTATAGAAGGGCCGTAAGTAATGACATCACAAATTTTTCTCATTGCCTTTTCTATATAGGCAGCCGTTGTCTGGGGATTAGAAGTGTAACTGAGTAAAACCTTTAACCCTTTGTCATTTTCAGCCTTTAACCTTTTTCCATTATTTACTGAGTCTTCAATGACCTCATTCCATTTTTCAAGGAATTCCTTTATCCCAAATTTTTCCACTACAGTATTTCTTGCTTCTTTACCTATTTGCTTAGCAAGCCCTTTATCCATCAGAAGCATTCTGATTCTTTCTCTCAGATACTCAATATTATCTGAGATATATCCATTTACCCCATCAATAATGGGAGATGTCCTATTTGCTATAGAGACTATAGGCATTCCAGTAGCCATGGCCTCAAGGGTAGCCAGGTTATATCCATCCTCATAATCTTCTACTGTAGTATTTAAATAAAGTCTATGTCTACTATAATTCTTTTTTAAGTCCTCAAAACTTCTGCTAAAACGAGCATTAGGGAGAGTGGGATTTAGCCCTAAGATGGTAGAAGGAATCCCTTTTAATATCTCTTCTTGAAGACTAAAGCCCATCATTATATCTCTTTCTTTTAAGAAATTTCCTACCCTTAACACCTTTGGCCAGTGTCCCTGGTAGTTTTCAAATTCGTTGGGGTCAATACCAGGGGTTATCACATGACCTTCAAGTCCCCAATCCATTTTCTTTGTTTGAGAGATAAACAAAAGTTTAATGGGTTCACTTTGCTCAATAAGTAGTTTTAGCTGTTTTAGGTAATTTTCTTTAGATATAGTGTTTCCTCCTAAGGCAATTTCAGTAGAAAGCTTGTTGTGAAAGATGAGTATTTTGGGAATTTCAATGTCTTTTACCAATAATAGGTCGTCAATATTTTGACAAATGATTATGTCGTAGAAATGACAATAGCACTTCCTTAAAGCATGTTCTTCAGAGATTAATATTATGTTTTCCGGGACAGGCCGTTGTTCAACTAACCACTCCTTTCGTCCTCCTTTCAGCCGTAAGACCACTTCAAAAAGATGGCCTGTTTTGGCTAAAAGGCAAATATAAGGTTCATGCCAATTAAAAGTAAGTATATTTAATGGCATACCTTAAAAAGTGCAAGATAGATGCCAAAAATAGGAACAAATCTTGCAGAAAAAGAGATTGTGTCCCAGAGTCTTAAAAGAGTATTGGATTATAAAAAATTTTCTTCAGAAAAACCACGTATTTTAATTATTGATACCCCATACTTTTTGGTCAAGGAGGTAATTTCTACCTGCTATAAGCTTAATTGGCCAATTTATAGGTTAAGGCTTTCTGATTTAGAAAAAGGAAGCAATGAGTTTATAAAAAGGCTTATTTGGGCCTTGATAAATTTTAAACCTGATTTTTTGCTCACTATAAATCATTTTGGATTTGATGAGGAAGGAAAATTAACTGAGCTTTTGACAGAGTTTAAAATCCCTTTTGCCTCTTGGTTTGTAGACAATCCTTTTTTTATTTTGAAAAATTACCAAAAACAGATTTCTTGTTATCTCTTTATCTTTCTTTGGGATAGAAGCTATAGGAAAATTTTGCAAAAAAATGGCTTTGAAAATATAGCCATACTTCCTTTGGCTACAGATATAAGCCGATTTTACCCGGAAAAATCTTCCTTAAATCCCTTAGCTTCAGAAAATTGCCAGTTATCATTTGTAGGAAATTCCATGATATATGGAATAAAAAAGGAAAGGGCCTTTCTGGCCTCAGAGCATAAAGCCATAAAGCAAGCTGAAAATTTGGGTAAAAAGATAGGGATAAAGAAGGCAAAAATGGGGGAAAGAGAATCAATCAATTTTGAAAATAGTTTTTCACTCAATGAAGATCAAAAAATCCACTTTTGGGCACTGACTACATGGAAGGCATCTCAGATTTACAGGATAGAATCTCTGAAGGCCATTTCTAAACTGGGGCTTAGGGTCTATGGAGACCCTGGTTGGAAGAATTTTAAAATTTTTTCATATTATAGACCACTTAATTATTATACTGAACTTCCTTATTTTTTTAATGTAAGTGAAATAAATATCAATATCACTAGTATCCAAATGCCAGAGGCCATAAACCAGAGGGTATTTGATGTATCTGCCTGTGGTTCATTTATTATTACTGATTATCAAAAACAATTAGAAGAGCTTTTTTGTTTAAAAGAGGAAATAGTGTGTTTTAGAAACAAAGATGAGCTTTTTGAATTATGTAAATTCTATTTGAAGCATCCCGAAAAAAGACAGAAAAAAGCCATAAAGGCCAGGGAAAGGGTGATTAAAGAACACACCTATGAGTTGAGACTTAAAAATATGGTAAAAGAGATGAAAAGGGTATTTGGATGAAACAAGAAATATTAGTAATTCAACTTGCCAGATTGGGAGATTTGGTACAAAGCATCCCTTTAATAATGGACCTAAAAGACAAAAATACCCATATAACCATACTTTGCCAAAGTAAACTAGCTTTTCTAGCAAGGAAAATTAAAGGAATAGATGAAGTAATTTCCCTTCCTTGGGACGATGTTCAGAGAAATTTTGACTATACACAATTCTATGAGTTATTTAAGAAAAAATACTCCATAGTGTTTAATCTCAACCACTCTCTAATAACTGCCTTGATAGCAAAAGGATTGTGTAATGGGGAAGTAGTGGGAAACTTTTTTGAATCAGGTATGGTAAAAAGGAATTTGTGGTTGGATTTCATCCGTTGCCTTTGTTTAAATAGGAAATTTAGTCCTTTTAACTTAGTAGATATATTTCGCTATTTAGTTTCCAAAAAGCAGAAATTGATTTATCCTATGATTGATATTGATTCTTCTCCTTGTAATAAACAATCTCCTTTTATAGTGTTTTTATTAGGGGCAGGGGCGGAAAAAAGAAGGTGGCCTATAACTAATTTTATTCAACTTTCAGAAATTTTAAAAAAAGATTTTAAGATAGTCCTAGTTGGAAGTAAAGGAGAAAAATTGCTTTCTAAAGTATTTAGCCATCGCTCTAAAGCTGATTTTATGGATTTAGTTGGGAAATTAGACCTACTTGAGCTCTGTAAGGTGTTAAAAAGTGCCAGCCTGGTTATTGGCTCTGACACCGGTCCATTACATCTTGCTGCTGTCTTAGGAGTTAGGACTTTAGGGCTGTTTTTTGGTCCTGCCTGGGTGCATGAGACCGGCCCTTATGGTAATGGTCATTTTGTGTTTCAAGCAGAGATGCCTTGCAGCCCTTGTTTAGACAAAAGTCCTTGTAGGCATTATTCTTGCAGAAAGTCAATAACACCTGAATTAGTGGCAAGCAAGGTTTATGAAATTATAGATAAAAAACAAATGACCATAAAGATGCCTGATTTTTTAAATCTTTATGTATCTCACTATGATGGCAAGACCACCCATTATTTGAGTCAAAAGGCTGATAATGAACAGGCTATTAGAATGCTTTATAGAGATGTAATAAATGCACTATTTGGTATTCTAAATTCTAAAAAAATAAAAATATCAAAATGGTTATTAAAAGAGATAGAAAATCAATTCTACTTAGTTACCCATGACTTTCTTTTACCCTCTAATTCTATGTTTATCCCTCTTTTTCACTTTCTAAATCAGTTTGAGAGGGAAGAGAGAAAAATGCTTTTAAATAAAATCTTTAATCATCTTTGGGAGAAATTATCAAATGAGCCGAGGGCTTTTTCACAAAAATCTTTCTCTTTTTAAAAAAAGAGAAAAAAGACTTTTTGAATTAGTTGTTTCTACCCATTTACCTTCTAATTTTCACATATTTAATACCAAATCAGGTGAACCTACACTTAAAGTAGGAGAAATTTCCTTTCACAGTCTTAAATCACCATCTAAAACCGAAAAGGAAAACATAAAAGAGTGGGCAAAAAAAATCAACATTTCTCCTAATCAAGACATTTTTGTATTTGGCCTGGGATTGTTTTATCATATAGAACAAATAGCCTCTTTTTTTCCTGAAAACAAAATAGTAGTCTATGAACCTGACCCTAGGTTTTTAAGGGCCATATTAGAATATCGCGATTTAAGTGATATTACTGATAAAATAGAGATTAAGATAGGAAGTCTAATTCCTTTAGATTTAGATTTTCATTATTTCCATCCTCCTTCACTGAGATTTCACTCAAAATTTATGTCCGTTATAAGAAAAAACAAAAAGATAAAAAAAGGTGTTCTTCCTCCGCTAAGGCTCAAGATATTAGTTGTAGGGCCTATCTATGGTGGCAGTTTCCCTATTGCATCTTATGTAGCAAATGCCTTTAAAAAAATGAATTATCAGACTGAATATGTGGACTGCTCTATTTTTAAGCCTCTATATGAGAAAATCCAAGAAAATGTGTTAAAAGAGGAAAATAAGTTGGAGCTTTTGAAATACTTGAATTATTTACTCTCTCAATATTGTTTGGCTAAGGCAGCTGACTTTTCCCCACATTTGCTTATGGCTGTGGCTCAAGCCCCTCTTTTAAATCAGACTATAGAAGAAATGAAAAAAAATGGCATTGTAACCTGTTTTTGGTTTGTAGAAAATTATAAAATACTCACATATTGGAAGAATACAGCCCCATATTATGATTTCTATTTTACAATCCAAAGAGACAAATTTTTTGAAGAATTGGAGAATATTGGTGTTAAAAACTACCACTATTTGCCAGTGGCAGCAGACCCTGATATTCACAGACCACTTGAGCTTTCTATAGAAGAAAAAAAGAGGTATGGTTCTCAAATATCATTTTTGGGGGCAGGCTATTATAACCGGAGAAAACTCTTTAGTAGATTTTTAGGAATGGATTTTAAGATATGGGGAACTGAATGGGAAAATAGTGGGCCATTGATTAAACACCTTCAAGAAGGAGGGCGCAGGCTTCCTCCAGAAGAATGTGTAAAGGTTTATAATGCTTCTAAGATTAACTTAAATCTTCATTCTTCTTTTACGGCAAAGGGGATAGAAAAAGATGGTGATTTTTTAAATCCCAGGACTTTTGAACTGGCCTCTTGTCAGGCATTTCAATTGGTAGATTCAAGGAGGTATCTTTCAGAACACTTTGCTATTGGTGATGAGATTATCTGTTTTTCTGAGGATGAACAGTTAGTATCGTTGGTAGACTATTATTTAAAAAATCCGCAGGAAATAAAAAGGATTTCAGAAAATGCCTATAAAAGAGTTCAAAAAGAACATACATATGTGCATCGCATGGAAGGGCTCATTGAAACCATTTGGAAAAAACCTCCTTTAAGATGGATAAAAGAGACAGAGGATGAAAAAATTTCTAGAGAAAAATTAATAGCTGTAGCCTCAAAAGATAAAGATTTAATGCATTTTATATCAAGTTTTCCTTTAGATGCTGATTTATCTTTAGATGAAATTGTCTCTCAAATAGATATAGGAAAATATGAGTTAAAGGAATATGAAATCATTTTTCTCTTAATGAAGGAGTTTAAAAAGGAATTTTCAAAAGCACTATGAAGATACTGGTCATAAACCTTATGAGATTTGGAGATATTATTCAATCAGAGCCTCTTTTAAGAGGACTTAAAAAAAGATACCCTGGGGCCAAAATACATCTACTAGTATACAGCAGCTTTGCGTCTGCCACTGCTCTCATTCCTCATGTTGATAGAGTTCATATTATAAATCTAGTCAGAATGTCCGGACTGGTAAATCTTGGAAAAAGGGTCTTACCCTTTGTTTTCGCATACCTTATAAATTTATTTCATAAACTAAGAGATGAACGGTTTGATTTAATAGTAAATATAACTCCCTCTAATATCGGCGGCTTAACTGCCACTCTTTGTCATGGAAAGGAGATTTATGGAGGTTATATCAATCAAAAAGGGCTCCGGGTGATTAATAATCCCTGGGCACGGTATTTTTACATAGTAAGTGAGGTCAGGAATTGTAATAACATCAATCTGGTAGATTTATTTATGAAGGAAGGAAGATTAAATGATTCTTTCAAATCACTAAAGCTAAAAGTAGATGAATCTCACAAGAAGGAGATTCAAAAGCTGTTAGATGAGAAGGCACATTATCGAGTGGCCTTGCATCTGGGTGCTTCCAGAGAAAATAGGTCTTGGCCTCCTGAGAATTTTGCCGAGGTTGCTAGGATACTTAAAAAGGAATTGGACATCCAATTCATATTACTGGGAACACCTCAGGAAAAGGTGCTGGCAGAGAGGTTTCTAAAATATTTTTCCTTAGACTGCCTCAATCTTGTGGGAAAGACGGATTTGAAAGTCCTAGCTGCAATCTTATCACAAGTTAACCTCTTAGTTTGTAATGATACTGGTCCTATGCATGTTGCTTGTGGAGTAGGCACAAAGGTAATATCAACCTTTTTAGCCACTGCCAATCCCTATGAAACGGGGCCTTATGGAGAAGGTCACTTGGTCATTGAGCCTGAAATACCATGCCATCCTTGTGATTATGAGGTAGAATGCAAACATTACTATTGTCACCGGGTGATAACACCTGATGTAGTAGCAAAATTGGCAAAGCATATTCTTATAGGTGAACCACTTTCTACTGATTTTAAAGGTATTAGGGTTTTTTATTCTCGATTTTCAAATGATGGTATGCTTGAGCTCTTTCCCATAAAACCACTTGATTGGACTATAGAGAGATTTGTTATGTTGCTTTGGAGGGCATTTTTCCCTGCTTATCTTGAAGGAAAGAGTATAGATATAGAAGATATGCTGGATAAAATTGAGCAATATTTTGGGAAGGAGGTAATAAGAAAAAAATATTTAGAAATCAAAAGACAAATTGACATATTAGATGAACTAAATTTTTTTGCCAAAAATGGCGAATATTATAGTAAAAAGATAATAGAACATCTAGAAATGGGAAATTTTTTGTTTGTCTCAAACTGGTTAAATCTGTTAAAGGAGACAGATGATTATATTAGGGCCTGGGGCCATCGGAACCCTGCTTGGAAGGGACTTACTGAGTTTTTCTTTCTGGAAAGACTTTCTGTAGAAGAAGGTGATATAAAAGAGATGGCTGAAAAAAACAAACAATGCTATCTCAGGCTTATGGAACAAACTAGGGGATTTATGGAGTTGATAAAAAATTGTTTAAAGGAGGTATATCATGATTGCTACAGTGAATGGAAGGGAAATGTCTGTTTCTCCTGCCTTGGAAAATCTTGAAGAATTGCTTCTCTATATGATGGAGACCCAAAAAGATGAAGAGATTGTGGAAGTAAGAGTAAATGGAGAGAGATTTTCAGAGGCATATGAACATCAGGCACGTTCTGTAATGCTTAAGGAGATAAGTTCTATAGAAATCATTACTGAAAAGAGAGGGGTTTTGGCTGCTGAATTTTTAAAGGATATTTCATCATATATAGAAATGTTAAAAAAGGGATTTTTTGAGTCAGCCATACTTCTTAGGGACTTTGAAAAGGAACATCAAGGCTATAAGCTTTTAGCCCAAAGTCTTGATATGCTTAAGGCATTTTTAGAGCACCTAAATAATGTATTGCCATACTTAAAAGGTGGGGAAAAAATAAAAATGGAAAAAAATTATAAAAAATTTTTAAAAACATTTGCTCCACTTACTGAAGAAATTATACTTTCTCAGGAAGTAGCGGATTCCATGCTTTTGGCTGATTTAATAGAATATGAATTTATTCCTCTTTTAGATAAATGGAAAGAAGCGATATAGAAACACTTTTAGAACTAAGCTCTAAACAATTACAAGCCGCAGAGGAAGAGGATTGGGTAAGGTTTGAGTTGTTTTTAACTGAAAAAGAAAAGATTTATAGTTGTTTGTCAAAAAACCCCTTTTTTTTGAGGGAAAAAGATAAAAAAATATTAGAGGTTTTGAAAATAAAGGAAAAGATGATTAAAGATATCTTAAGAAACAAAAGAAAAGAAATTATTGATAACCTCAATTATGTAAAAGGCATCAGGAGGGCAATTAAAGGATACAAGCCCTCCTGTCTTAAAATAAAACTGCCCCGATTTTTAAGCAGAAGGGCTTAATTTTGGCTTTCTTATAGCTACCCATGCCTCTTTAAGCCTTTTAAGCATTTTTATCAATCTCTCCAATTTTTTTTCATTGTTTTGAAAGCTACATTCAAGCAGATACCTATTCATAAAAAGATAAAGTCTCCTTAAATTTTGGGCGATTTCTCCCCCTGCTTTCATATTAAGGGTATCATTTAGGGTCAATATGATATCCTGAGCTTTAGATACATATAGGTTCTTTGCAGGAATGTCCTTATTTTTTATACAATCTTGTGCCTTTTTTATAAATTCTATTGCCCCTTCATAAAGCAGAATCACAATCTGTAATCTATCTGCAGTTTCTATTTGAACATTTCTATAAACTTTAAGCATAACCCACCTCCTTAATATTGTTGATTATTAGTAGCTTGCGAGGCAAGCTGGGTAAGATATGAACTAAGTGTGTCCATACGAGAAAGGAATGCCTCAAGTCTGCTAAAAGACTCTCTAAGCCTGTTTTCGTATTGTTCTAAATATTTTTCTTGTCTTTCTATTTTTTGTTCAAAACTTTCAATAATTTCATTATAGTGTTCATCTATAATATTAAATGGACCAGAAGAGGCAGAAGTCAAATCTTTCAGTTCTCTAGAAAGCTCAGTTGCCACCCCATTTTTTAATCTAATCTGTGCAGTATGACTACCTGAGGAATAAGTAATATGAAGTGCCAAACCTTCTTCTTTATAGCCTGACTCCCCGGTTAGGTAATAATCTCCAGGGCTACCTTCTAATGCTACCCAAGGATGCCAGTCTTCTCCTTGCGGTTTAAAACGTCCCCGAGCATTGTCTATATCTATTTCTACTTCATAAATACCAGGTTTGGTATTTGTAGTATGGCTATAATAAGTTATTTGATTGTCATTTGTTACTGCCTCAAAATTTGCAGAAAAAACTTCAGCTAATGCTTCAGGATGGTCATTTAAGGCATCATTAAATACAGATTCATCTAAAAGCAAAAGTCCTTGAGTTTCTGAGCCTTCTTGGGTATCAGTATAAAAACCTAATTGTGAGAGATTTATATAAGTTTCTTCTCCATCCAAAAATCCTGGTTGATTTTCAACCACAATCCTATCAAGCCTGCTTTTAACAATCTGAGTAGCATAATTTCCATTTAATACGCCAGCTTCACCACTATCAGGGTCATAATATGTATATTGTTTAATAACACTTCTAACTTCATTAAAGGCATCCAGCCATTCATTTACTTTTTCTGTAATACTATCTTTATCTATAGAAATGGTAATTGAGGCTGTTCCCGTATTTTTTAGGGAAAGTGTGACCCCTTCAATTACATCATTTATCTCATTAGTGGTTCTCTCAATCCAGTCAGGATCTGGCGGATAGCCATCTACCCGAATCTGGGCATTAGATGCAGTTTGACTCTCTGTAAAACTACCATTTTGGTAGTTTGTAAGAGTGGCTGTGCTGTCAGGGTCAATTACAATAGTATTGTTTGCCCCCATGTCATTTCCTGTTAATACTAAATGATAATTTGTCCCATCATAAAGAATAGAGGCAGTAACTCCTGGATTATTTGGGTCATTGTTTATAAGGTCTTTTAATCCACTTAATGTAGTTTGGTCAGGCACAGTAACAGTTATGATTGAACCTCCTGCATATTGATATTTAAAGGTCAAGTCTCCTCCACTATTATTCACTACTGTGTCTTGACTTGCCTCTCCATTGGTGTGGACTTCTTTTTCTACCTTTGCCAATTGATTTACCACTATGCTATGATTTCCTACTTGTGCTTCACTAGTGGCATAGGCAGTTAGGATGGTTTCATCTGAAGAAGTGGCATTTTTTATCAAAAACTCTGCCTCAGTATCCATTGATTGGCAAATGCTGTAAAAAGAGAGAAGTTTACTGTTAATCTCCTGAATTGCGGATAACTTTTGTTCCCAATTAGATATTTGGTTTTCAATGGGAGTTATCCGGTTTTGGCGCTCTGTCTCTATAAGCGCATTAACCATGGCATCAAAATCAATCCCACTTGCTATTCCAGAAAAGGTAATAGTAGCCATTTTTTAATAAAAATTTATTGGGGGGAATTACTCCCCCCAATTTTTTAAATACTAAGAAGTGTCAGTGCCATCTGGGGCAGGGCATTAGCCTGGGCCAACATAGCCACACCTGCCTGTGCCATGACCTGATTCCTGACAAATTCTGTCATTTCAGTGGCCACATCCACATCAGATATTTGTGATTCTGCTGCCTGCAAGTTTTCCGCCTGAATGGTAAGGTTTGAGACAGTAGCTTCTAATCTATTTTGCATTGCACCAAGATTTGCCCTGATTTTATCCTTGCTGCTGATGGCTGAATCAATGGCCATCAGGGCAGTCCGCGCATTAGCCGTAGCGCTGATGCTTATATTAGAAGTATCTACGCCGAGGGCAGAAGATGTTGCTTTACCTATTGTGACTGAGTAGTAGTCTTCAGTAGCAGAAGCACCTGTCCCAAAGTGAATGGTTACACCGCCAGAACTTTGGCTTCCATCAAGCAATTTAATTCCATTAAAGTCTGTGGCATTGGCAATTCTGTCAATCTCACTTGCCATCTGCTGGAATTCACTGTTCATAATTTCCTTCTGAGCAGTGGTGTACAAACCAGTTGCTGCCTGCTCTGCCAGTTCCTTCATCCTTATTAATTTTTCGTCAATCACCGAAAGTGCACCATCAGCCGTTTGAATCATAGAAATTCCATCATTGGCATTCCGGATGCCTTGTCTTAATACTGCAATATCAGCACGCATTTGTTCCCTTACAGCCAATCCCGCAGCATCATCAGCAGCAGAGTTAATCCTTAAACCAGATGAAAGCCTTTGGGTAGACTTGGCTAATCGGCCATAAGTTGCTCCCAAATTCCTGGCAGCATTCATGGCCATCATGTTGTGGTTAATTACTAGTGACATAATTTCCACCTCCTTTTTTTATTTTTTATCGGCACTTGAATTTAAAACTTTAATATCATAATCCCATCACCCCCTTTTATTTTTTTCAGTTTATCGGCATTCGATTAAAAAAACTTAAAGTTTTTTTAAAAACCTACGATAAATAAAATGAGTTATGGATATAATTCAATTATTAGATAAAAAAATAGCGTTTTATAAGGAACTTTATGCATTGAATATGGAGCTTAAAAGTAAATTTTTGGATAATGCTATAGAAGTAATAGATATTATTGAAAAAATGGAAAAATATATTGAGAAGATTGAAAATATCAATAAAAAACTCAACTATTACAAAAAATCTTTAAAATCAGATGAAAATATCAAATCTCGTATCAAAAAGATAGAAGAATTAATCTATAAAAATTATAAACTAAATCAATCCTGTAAAGAAATGGCTTTAAACAAAAAAGAACAAATCAAAAAAAAATTAACTACCTTGCAAAGTAATTCTCATAGCAATAAGACGTATCACTAAAGCCTATAGGACTAAAGTCAGGCCATAAGTAGTTTAACAAAAAGAAAAAATCCAAATTTCAAAATCCAAATGTCTAAATGCCAAAACATTAAATCAGGGAGTAGTGAAATAGTGAGGGAATGGAATAGTCAAATGTAGTGGAATTGGGGTCAAACCTACAAAATACAGTTAAGAAAATAGAAAACGGAAAATAGAAAATAGAAATTCCCAATTCCCAGTTCCTAATTCCCAATTCTAACGTGCTAACGTTCCAATTTGACAGAAGGCGATTTTGCATTTTTCAATTTGCATTCTGCATTAAGCCATTGCGCTTAACATTTGGATCTCCGTTAAAATTACTTTGAGAAGTCCTGCTAAAGCTTATTTCCCTTTATTCTTAAAAAAAAGACAAGACATTTTGGAACTTTTTAGCACTACATTTGATGGGATTTCTTTTGATTTAAATCCCATTGCCTTACATCCATATGGAAGGTGTTTATCCCAGGTAACATAAAAAAATTTACACTTAAAACAATCAATTTTCTTGTGCTTTGACATTTTTCTCCATAACTTAAGCACAAATTTTATGAATGGTCAAATTAACTGCAGGTACACGACTCCGTCAAAGTCAGGCCATAAGTAATTTAACAAAAAGAACAAACGTTTAAATATGGTCTAAAAAATCCAAATTTCAAAATCCAAATGTCTAAATGCCAAAACATTAAATCAGGGAGTAGTGAAATAGTGAGGGAATGAAATAGCCAAATGTAGTGGAATTGGGGTCAAACCTACAAAATACAGTTAAGAAAATAGAAAACGGAAAACAGAAAATAGAAATTCCCAATTCCCATTTCTCAGTTCCAACGTGTTAACTTGCAAACTTTCCAACTTGCAACTTTGTAAATGTGCAAACGTGTAAACGTGCTAACGTTCCAATTTAACAGAAGGCGATTTTGCATTTTTCAATTTGCATTCTGCATTGAGCCATCCTGCCTGTCGGCAGACAGGTGCGCTTAACATTTGGATCTCCGTTAGAATTACTTTGACGAACTCCTACTGCAGGTGAGGCAACAACTTGATTTTATTTGGTAATAGATTTAAACTTTTAATAAAGGTGTTTATTATGAGGAAATTAAAGATATTTTTGGTTGTTTTAGTGTTTATATTTATCAGTAAACATTCCTTTTCTCTTATTACTGCTGAGGTAATTAAACTTAAACAGGTAGGTATTAGTGATGATCTAATTTCTTTGATAATAAAAAAACCGCTTTTAACTGTAGATGAGATAATAAAACTTAAAAAGGCAGGAATAAGTGACCAAACTATTCAAAAGATGATAGAAAGAGAAGAAAGGGAAAGGGCAAGATATTTGGGAATTACTAGGGTTAGAAAGAGGGCTGATGGAACAGAGGTAATTATTTATGGTTCAGTTGAACCTCCACCCTGGCCTGAAACCCGATATTATCATCTTAACACAGATTCTAAATACCTTAAAACCTTGTTTTTAAATATAGAAAGAGACAGCAATTTGGACCAAGAACAAAGAAGAGCATGGGGGATTCTAAAAAATTTAAGATTGTATAAAAGAATAAATTAATCTTGACATTATCCTAACACCAAAATGTTCTTTGGATTACAAAGCTGTTCTTTTTAGGCACCACAAAATAAACTCTATCTGGAATTTTCTTAATATAGGAATTTCTTTTTTATTTCCTCAAATCCTTTCCCTTGAAGGAAAAAAGGTGAGCAATTGAGTGGAAAAATAGTCTTATTAATAATTGGTATAATTTTTGCTCTAGCAGAAAAAAATTAAAATGAGTCAAACATATCAATTCCATAATATTATAGGAAAGAGTGAAAAGATATTAGAAATCTTTGAGATTATAGAAAAAGTAGCCAGGACAGATAGCACTATACTTATCACCGGTGAAACAGGCACTGGTAAAGAGCTTATAGCAAGGGCTATTCACAAGTGTAGTCCGAGGAAAGATAGACCTTTTGTTCCCATAAACTGCGCAGCTATTCCTGAACAACTTTTGGAATCAGAATTTTTTGGATATGAAAAGGGTGCTTTCACTGGTGCCATGAGGAGCCGCATGGGAAGAATTGAGTTTTCAAACCAAGGCACTCTTTTTTTGGACGAGATATCCAGCATGAGTCTTGAACTTCAAGCAAAACTCCTTAGAGTGATTCAAGAACAGGAATTTGAACGAATCGGAGGGTTAAAGACCATTAAAGTGGACTTTCGTCTCATTTCAGCCACCAATCAGGATTTAAAAGAAAAGATTAAAGAAGGAACATTCAGGGAAGACCTTTTTTACAGATTAAATGTAATTCCCATCAATGTGCCACCTTTAAGGGAGCGTAAATCAGATATACCTATATTGGTAAATCATTTTTTAAAGGAACTCAGAGAACATAACAAAACATCTGTAAGAGGGTTTAGTGATAAGGCCATGGAGAGGCTTATGCAATACCATTGGCCAGGCAATGTAAGGGAGTTAAAAAATTTAGTAGAAAGATTAAGTGTTTTAAAACAACAAGGTATTATTGAATTAGATGATATTCCCTCATCAATGGGAATTTCAGTAATTCCTCAGATGAAACCATTGGTGGATATAAATATAAAAAAGGGAATATCCTTTCATACCCAGGTAGCTGAATTTGAAAGGAGACTTTTACTTGAGGCATTGGAGCAAGCTAGTTGGGTTAAAGAAAAAGCAGCTAAATTATTGAAGTTGAAGAGGACAACATTGATTGAAAAGATGAAAAGAAGAGAGATTCCCTTACAGATGTCAAGATGATACCAGTTACTCCATCTGACTGCCTTTCAGCCACTTTTCAAGATTGCCTATTCATCTAGGTCATTTGACATTAATTTGACATTTAGATAATAAGGCATTTATATTTAGACAATTCTGGACCCTGGCCGGGGTCCTAATTTAATTTGTCAATTTTTTGACGTTTCCTCCTGTTTCTTGCTTAAAATTAACATCTAAATTACTATTTTTGGCTTTGGCATAATCTTTGCTCAAGGAATCAGGAGATGCTAAAGTTTATAATATTTCAGGTAATTTTCTTACAGCTATTTTTATTCAGCCTCTTCAGCAGAGCTGAAGAACTGCCCAAGATAAAAAATATTCGAATAAGGGAGTATAAAACATCTCACAGTAATTTCTTGATATATTTGCCCTTGTCTTTGAATATGCCAATAGGGGAGCATAATACATCTCACAGCCCAGAGGCTGGGAGATTATATAACTCAGGTATTTCTTTTTTTAAAAAAAATGATTACCAAAGTGCACTTAATAGTTTAAATCAGTTAACTCAAACCTTTCCTGATTCAAAATATGTGGCTTCTGCCTATTTTCATTTAGCCCTGATTTATTCAAAAATGAAAGGATATTCCTCCGAAGCTATAGCATATTTTGATTTATTAAATAAGTATTATCCAAACAGCTTCTATGCTTCTTTATCTTATTTTTATAAAGGAAAGCTTTTTTATAAAAAGGAAAAATTTAAAGAAGCCAAAGAGATGTTTGAGAAGTTCATTAAATGTTCTCCAAAAAGCAAAGAGTTAAAAGAGGCAAAAATTTTTTTGGCAAAGACTCTTTTTAAAATGGGCTGGCATCGGCAAGCCAAAAAGGTCTTTTTGGAAATAGAAAAAAAATATCCCGATTTTTACATAGAAGACCCTGAGGCATTATATTTGATGGGAGAAAATTATTTTTTATTAAAAAAATATAAAAAGGCAATAACTTGTTTGTTTCATGTGCTAAATGTTTATCCTCAAATTAAAGAAAAAGATGTGATTCTGGCACGTATTGCAGACTGTTATAATTATCAAGGTCAGAAAAGTGCAAGCATAAAGTTATTTAAACTTACAGAAAAACTTTACCCTAAAACTGAAGGTGGATTGATTGCTAAAATACGCTTGTTAGAAAAGGCAGATACGGTTAGGAAAATAAATGAATATAGAAGTATTGTAAAAACAGACCCCGATACTCCATTATCTCAATTAGCCATGTTTAAACTGGCTACTACATTTTATGAAAAAGCAGAATATAAAAAGTGTATTTGTATTTTAGAAGAAATGATGAAAAGATATCCCAGGAGTTCTCTTTTTGAAAATGTCTTATATCTTTTAGAAAAGGCATTGTTAAAACAATTAGAAGTTTATACTTCGCAAAACTCGTATATAAAACTTATAAATTTTTATTTAAACAAAAAACAGTTTTTTTTAAAGGTGAAAAATCCACATTGTTTTTTATATCTAGGAAATGCATTTAAAGAAATGAGATTATATGACCAAGCAATCAATGTATATCATATGGCAGATAACCTTTTTTGGGATGACGGAAAAAAGGATGAATGGTTATTTTCTTTAGGTTATTTATATTTTAAGAAACATTCTTATAATTTGGCAAAAGAAAAATTTCAAGAGCTTATTTCCTCTTATCCTAAATCAGAATATAAAAAACAGGCATTATTATATTTAGGAAAATCTTTTTATTTTTTAGGAGATTATAATAAGGCTAAAAAACTTCTATCTAAGGTTATAAAAACTTCTAAAGCTTCTTTTGATTTATTTGAATCCTATTTTTATTTAGGAGAAATTTTTTTAACTCAGGGGAAATATCTCAAAGCCCTTAATCTCTATAAAAAGGCTATTAACATAGGCGGAGATAGCAAAAGTCTTTCCTTTATATTTTATAACATGGGGAAGTGTTACTTGGGTTTAAATAAAGAAAAAAAGGCTATGGAGGCATTTAACCAAGTTCAGGATGGTCTGTTAAAGAAAATAGTAAATATTGTGATTAGCCAAATTGATATTAACCATAAGTTAAGGGAGTTAAATGAAACATCTAAATTTATTAAATAAGGCATTTTTGAATTTTAATCAAGCTGCAATTAAACTGAAAGACTCTTATGAAAAATTACAGGCCAAGGTTGGAGAACTTAACTTAGAATTAGAGGAAAAAAATAGGTGTTTGCAAGCCAGTCTTAAGGAAAATGAAGATATAAAAAATTATCTTAAAAGTATTTTAGAAAGTTTACCTTGTGGGGTGATAGCTCTTGATGCAGAAAAAAATGTCTTAACTTTTAATAGGAAAGCACAATCCATTATAGGGATTCCAGCAGAGGAGATGAAGGGAAGTTTTTGTGCTATTTTAACCTCTCGGTTAGGTATACCTGTTAGAGATGTAGAATCCTTTTTAAATGCTAAGACTATAAGCAATTTTGAAGCAAGAATTAAAAAGGATTATTCCACTGCTTATATTTCTTTAAATATTACTGCCTTAGAAAATAGCAAAAATGATAGGAACTCTGTGGTAGTTATCCAGGACATTACAAGACTAAAAAGGTTAGAGATTCAGGCGCAGAGAAATAGTAAATTAATTGCCATTGGTAAGATGGCAGCAAAAATGGCTCATGAAATTAGAAACCCATTAGGCAGTATAGAGATATTTGCTTCTGTTTTAAGGAAAGAGCTTTCTGGAGAGAGTAAAAAAATGGCAGATTATATTTGTTCTGCTGTTAAGAATTTAAATCACATAGTATGTAATTACCTGTTTTTCTCAAGATTTCCTAAAGCTAGATTGAAAAAGATGGATATTCATAAGTGTCTAGATGATACTATTAATTCTATATGGTTTGTGAAAAGGGATGTAAAAATAACTAAAAAATATCAAGCAAGTAAGCATTTTATAAATGGAGACCATGAACTTTTAAAGCAGGCCAGCTTTAATATTATTTTAAACTCCATTCAGGCTATAAAAACAAACGGTATTATCACTATTGAAACTCATAACCATTTTAATGAAGAGACATGGATAGAAATAAAATTTATAGATAATGGAGAGGGTATTTCTGAAAATGATATAGATAAAATATTTGACCCTTTTTTTACTACCAAAGAAAAGGGCACTGGCTTGGGTTTATCTATTGTTCACAACATTATTGATTCTCATCAGGGAACCATACAAGTAGAAAGCACTAAAGGTCAAGGAACTGCGTTTTCTATCATGCTTCCAGTTTTTGAGGAGTAACATATGAAAAAACATATTTTAGTCATAGATGATGATAAAAATATGCGATTGGCCTTATCTGAGGCATTAAGCAAATCTCATTATATGGTGAGTTTGGCTGGAAGCGGTTTAGAAGCCATTAAGAAATCAAAAAACAACCACATTGATGTAGTAATATGTGATGTAAAATTGCCTGACATAGATGGAATTAGTGTTCTAGACAGAATAAAAAAAGAAAAACCTGCCATACCTGTTATTTTGATCACTGGTTATGGAACTATAGAAAATGCTGTAGAAGCCATGAAAAAAGGTGCCTTTGATTATGTCTTAAAGCCATTTCCCATTGAGAGTATTGAGAGGATTATAAATAAGGCATTGAATATCACCATTGATAGAGGTCACTCAAAAATCATTACTCAAGATAAAAAAATGCTGGATCTATTAAATATGGCAAAAAATATAGCTAAAACTAAAGCTACTGTTTTTATTCAAGGTGAGAGCGGGACTGGGAAGGAACTACTTGCCAGATATATTCATAATCACAGTCAAAGGAGAGAGAAGCCCTTTATGGCAGTCAATTGTGCAGCAATTCCAGAAAATCTACTTGAAAGTGAATTATTTGGTTATGAAAAAGGAGCATTCACCGGTGCTATGAAACGTAAACTAGGAAAATTTGAATTGGCAAATCATGGGACACTCCTATTAGATGAAGTAACTGAGATGAAACCCACTCTTCAGGCCAAACTTTTGCGAGTGCTTCAGGAAAGCCAGATTGATAGAGTGGGAGGAGAATCATCTATATCCGTAGATGTGAGAATAATAGCTACTACCAATCAAGATGTATATAAAATGATAGAACAAGGCAAATTTCGAGAAGATTTGTTTTTTAGGCTTAATGTGATTTCACTTAAGATACCCCCTTTAAGAAAAAGACCATCAGATATTGAACTCCTTTCCAAATATTTCTTGGAAAAATATAGCACTATTTCTGAAAAAAAGGTTACTGGAATTTCTGAAGAAGCTATTAAATTGCTTAAAAAGAGAAAATGGAAGGGAAACGTAAGGGAATTGGAAAATGCCATTGAAAGGGCAGTATTGCTAACTCAAAAATCAGTATTAACCCCTGAAGATTTCTCTTTTGACAGAGATATATGCAATGAGACAATCTATGAACCATTATCTTCTCTTAAAGAGATGGAAAAAAAATTAATTGCCCAGGCCTTAAAGGAGACAGAAGGAAATCGCACTAGGGCAGCCAAAATATTGGGAATTAGTGTAAGAACTTTGAGGAATAAATTAAATGAATACAAGGATTTGGCATAATATTTGCTGAGATTTATCCCTGGAGATAGGTTATGTTTTTAAAAGGGTTATTTGATAAAACCACCTTTCTTTTAGAAAAGGCGTTAGATGTCAGGCTAAAACAACATAATGTTATTGCTTCTAATATTGCTAATATAGATACCCCACACTATAGACCAAAGGAAATTTCCTTTGAAAGGGAACTAAAAAATGCATTATCTTCAAAGACTTATTTAAAGACCACCCATCCGAGCCATTTTTCAGTAAACACTATAAGCTATAAAACAGAAACAGTATTCAAAGATGGCTTATATAATAGACAAAGAGGTTTAGACACTAGTGATATAGATAAAATGATGGCTGATTTGGCTAAAAATCACCTTATGTATCTAATGACTATTCAGATGTTAAAAAAGAAATTTAATGGTTTGAAAAATGCTATTATAGAAGGAGGAAAATAAATGGACTTTATGACTGCTTTAGAAGTGAGTGCCTCGGGCCTTAACGCCCAAAGGATTAGGATGAATATTGCTGCTATGAACTTGGCTAATATTCATACCACAAGGACTAAAAGTGGTGGCCCATATCGTCGAAAATCAGTAATATTTGAGGCAGTGCCTGTGCATAATCCATTTGATAGGGTATTACAGGCCTCCATGTTAATGCCTGGGTATAGCCGGCAGGGAAGTCTTTTTTCTGAATCACCTACGGGGGTGCATGTAGTGGATATTGTTAATGATAACCGTGCATTTAAAAAAATATTTGAGCCTTCTCATCCTGATGCAGACAAAGATGGTTATGTAATGCTGCCCAATATCAATGTTATTGAAGAGATGGTAAATATGTTAATGGCCTCTCGTTCTTATGAAGCTAATATCACTGCATTTCAAGCCACAAAAAATATGATTTTAAAGGCCATAGAGATTATAAAGTAGGAGGAGAAACATGGAAAATATAAAGCCTTTGAATGGAATTCCCGATATTATTCACAAAGGCATGAAAAAAACAGAACCCAAGAAAACCGATTTTTCTCAGATGATTAAGAATGCCATGAAAGAAATAAATACTCTTCAGATAAAAGCTGACAAGGCTATAGAAGCATTGGCTACAGGAGAATCTAAAAATATTCACCAGACCATGATTGCTATAGAAAAGGCAGATATATCTTTCAAAATGATGATGCAAGTGAGAAACAAATTGTTAGAGGCATACAAAGAAATTATGCATATGCAATTTTAATGAACTATGAGAGACTTCTTACAGCAAATAAAAAAAATCTTTTTTTCCTTGTCTAAAACCAAAAGAATTATCTTTATTTCCCTGATAGGCACAACATTTTTGTGTTCTTTTCTTGTTTTTTTATGGATAAATAAGCCTAATTTAAAGATACTTTATTCTAATCTAGACCCCGAAGATGCCAAAGCCATATTAGCTAAACTAAAGGAACAAAAAATACCTTATAAAATTTCTGGAAATACTATTTTGGTGCCTGAACAAAAGGTTTATGAATTGAGGCTAAGTATGGCTGGCAAGGGAGTTGTTAAAGGATTTGAATTATTTGATAATATTAAAATAGGTCAGACAGAATTTGCTCAAAAAATAAATTACGAAAGGGCGCTTCAGGGAGAACTGACAAGAACCATAGCTTATCTTCCTCAAGTAGAGGATGTTCGTGTGCATATTGTGAGACCTGAAGAATCTTTATTTATTGAGGATCAAAAAAAGGCCACTGCTTCCATAATGCTCAAAATAAAACCAGGAATGACATTAAAACCTCAAGAAGTTAGAGGAATTGCATATCTTGTAGCTGGTGCAGTTGAGGGATTAGAACCAGAAAATATCACTATATTGGATAATTCTGGGAAGATTCTTTATTTAAAAAATACACAGGATGATATTGGACAATTAACTAATTCTCAACTGGAATATCAAAGGAATGTAGAGAAAAACTTAGAGAAAAAGATTGAGACTATGCTGAATAGGATAGTAGGAGTGGGAAAGGCTATAGCCCGTGTTCGTGCAGATATTGATTTTAAACAGATAAATACGGTTGAAGAAAACTATGACCCTTATAGTGCTGTGCCTAGAAGCAAAGTAGTTACAAAAGAGAGTTTAAAAGGAGAAACTCCTGTGCCTTTGGGAAAACCTGAGATAGAATATGAAGCTGAAAAAGTTAAAACAAACCGCTATAACCCCCAGGCTATATCTCGGAATAGTGAGACGGTAAATTATGAAATTAATAAAGTAACAAATAGAATTATAGATAGTGTAGGAGAGATCAAGAAATTATCCGTAGCAGTGGTGGTTGATGAAAAACAGATTAAAGGTACTGAAGAGATAGAAAAGATTAAGAATTTGGTAAAAGCAGCAGTAGGCTTTAATGAAGATAGGGGAGACCAGGTTGAGGTAACTAGTATAAATTTTGCTTTCCCAGAATGGGAAAAACTGCCTTCTATGAAAGGAGAAGGATTAAAAGAATATATAAAGAAGGGATACAAACCTTTAGTAGCCACAATATTTTTATTATTATTATTTTTATTTTTTATAAGACCTCTGGTCAAGTGGCTTACTACCACTCCTTTGTCGTTAGAAAAACCAAAGGAAATTCCTGTTGAAAAACCTATAGAGCTTGAAAAGATTAAAGAAACTGAAACCGATGAAGATATATACCAACTGGTTAAAAAGAAACCAGATAAATCTTTAGAGATTATTAAAGAGTGGTTAAAAGAAAGTGGATAGCGCTAAAGACAGAAAATTAAAGGGTCCAGAAAAGGCAGCTATCTTTCTATTCTCCTTGGGAGAAGAATTGGCAGCTCAATTTATTAAAGAACTTTCTCCAGAGGAGATAAAAAGGCTCTCAGATTATATGAAAAAAGTGGAAGTTTCTCCTGAGCTATTTAAAGAAGTTAATAAAGAAATTAAACAAAAACTCTCTTTGCCCATAGAAGGAAAGAATTTTATTAAAAATGTGATTTCAAAGGCTGTAGGAGAGAAGGAAGCAGAGTATATTTTAGGTAAAGAATCCGATTTTCTTAGAAAAATTAACGAGATAAATCCTGATATTTTGGTAAATTTTTTAAGGCACGAGAATCCCCAGACCATTGCTTTTATTGTGTCAAATTTAAAGCCAGAAAACGCTTCCACAATACTGGCCAATCTTCCAAATGGTGTTAAGACTGAAGTAATTTTAAGGATGGCACAACTGGATACAGTTTCTGTTGATATTATAAAGAGTATTGATGAAGTATTGAAAGAAGAAATTTTTAAAAAGGAGGTTATTTCTGAGGTCCGCAAGGTGGGAGGTTTAGAAAAAGTAGCAGAGATATTAAATAGAGTTGAACACTCCACCCAACAGTCTATACTTGAAGAAATAGAAAAAACAAATCCTGAGTTGGCTTCAGAGATAAAGAAAAAGATGTTTGTTTTTGATGATTTAGTAAACATAGAAGATAGAGGAATGCAAATACTCCTCAAACACATAAAAATGGAGGATTTGGTCCTAGCTTTAAAGACTGCATCTGATGCTTTAAAGGATAAGATTTTTAAGAATGTATCTGAGCGAGTGTCAGAAATGATTAAAGAAGACCTAGAGATAATGGGAGCGGTTAGGTTGAGTGAGGTAGAGAAGGCTCAACAAACAATAATTGACACTGCTAAACTTTTGGAAAGTGAAGGAAAATTAGTAATTCCTAAAAAAGGAGAGGAGGAGGTATTTGTCTGACCATATTAAACCCTTTATTCTCCCAGAGATTTCAAAAGACCGTTTATTTACACAAGATTCTTTTATTTTTAAACAAAAAAAACAAGAAATAGAATATCTTTTGGGAAAAGCAAGAAAAGAGGCCGAAATAATAAAAAAGAAGGCTTATGAAGAAGGATTTATTAGGGGTAAAAATGAGGGCTTAGAATTAGAAAAAAAGAGACTTTCTGAAATAGCTCATAACCTTATAAATGGATTGTCTGAGATAAATTACTTAAAGGAAAAAATGGTTAAGCAATTAGAAAAAAACATGATAATACTCATTAAGGAAATTTCTAAAAAAGTCATATTAAATGAAACTTTTACAAATAAAGAGATTGTAAAAAATCTTATTAAACAGGCACTGCAACAATTAATAGATAAAACTCATGTAGATATAAAGGTCAGTCCACAAGAATTTGAATATTTATTAAAATTTAAAAAAAATTTTTTGGAAGAAGTTGAAGGGTTAAAACACATAAATATTATTAAGGAAAAAAAAGTTAAACCAGGTGGTTTTATTATTGAAACAGATACTGAAATTTTAGATGGAAGAATAGAAAAAAGGTTAGAGAATATTTTTAAGGCCATAGAAGAGCAAAGCGAAATGATAAGGAATGAATCTAAATAAATATATAAAGGCCATCAATAATGTTAATGTTATCAAGCCCTATGGAAAGGTAACTAGGGTGGTTGGGATAATGATAGAAGGCACATGCAGAAAGGTGCCCATTGGAAGCTTGTGTTATATTGAGCCTCAAAAAAATGGGAAAAGGTTGTTAGCAGAGGTAGTGGGTTTTAATGACCTTAAAATATTCTTAATGCCTTTTGGAAATATGGATGGAATTGAGCCTGGGAGCTGGATTATACCTTTGGAACAAAAAGCAAGAGTAAGGGTAGGTAGTGATTTATTAGGTAGAGTAATTGACGGATTAGGAACTCCTATTGATGGCAAAGGCCCTATTGTCTATGATGGTTATTATTCCCTTTATCGCCAGCCCAGTAATCCTATTGAAAGGAAGATTGTTTATGAACCTTTAGATGTAGGCATAAGGGCCATCAATGGTCTTCTCACATTAGCTAAGGGACAAAGGATAGGGATTTTGGCAGGTCCTGGTCTGGGAAAGAGCACATTAATGGGAATGATTGCTAAATATGCAAAAGCCGATGTCAATGTAATTGCACTCATAGGAGAAAGAGGTAGAGAGGTTAAGGAATTTATTAAAAAAAATTTAGGAGATGGAGGGCTTAAAAAATCCGTAATAGTGGTAGCTACTTCAGACCAGCCTCCACTTATTCGCATGAAAGCTGCCTATATTGCCACTGCTATTGCTGAATATTTCAGGGATCAAGGGGAACATGTAATCTTAATGATGGATTCTATTACCAGATTTGCTATGTCTGCAAGAGAAATAGGTTTGGCTTTGGGTGAACCCCCCACTACAAAAGGCTATACCCCATCTGTCTTTTCCCACCTGCCTCAGCTTTTAGAAAGGACTGGAAATAAAGAAAAAGGTAGTATTACTGGAATTTACAATGTTTTAGTAGAAGGAGATGACCTAACAGAACCTATTGCTGATGCTATGCAAGGGTTACTGGATGGTCATATAATCCTCTCTAGAAACCTGGCAGCCGAAGGCCATTATCCTTGTATTGATATATTGAGAAGTGTTAGCAGACTAGCTGTGGATGTAATCACAAAGGAACACCTTACCCTTAAAAAAAGGTTAATAAAGTGCCTTTCCACATACAAAAAAGTAGAAGACTTGATTAATATTGGGGCTTATAAAACAGGGAGTAATGAAGAGATTGATTATGCTATAAATATGATAGGTAAAATTAATGCCTATCTTAGACAAGAAATGGAAGAAAAGGTTTCTTTGAAAGAAAGTGTAGAACAGTTAAAAGCACTATTTGGTTAAAATCATGTATAAATTTAAATTAGAGCCTGTGCTTAAATTCAAAAAGCAATTAGAGGAAATGGCCCAAATAGAGTTTTATAAAAAAATAAAAGAATTGGAAGAGAAACTTTCAGTCCTCAGTAAATTGAAAGCTGAAAAGGAATATTTTATTGAAAAAATGGAGCTTCTTGAAACACAAGAAATCAACTTTCAAGATTACTTAATCTATAAAAATTATATTAATTTGCTTTCAAACAGGATTGAAGAATGCCAAAAAATAATAAAAAAATTTTTAGAAGAAATTGAGAAAAAAAGGGCTGAACTTATAGCTTATTATAAAGAGAGGAAAATCTTACAAAGACTGGATGAGCAACAAAGGATTGTTTATGAAAGAGAAATGAAGATGCTAGAAAACAAATTTTGTGATGAAATAAATACTATTTGCTATAATCATGAAAGTATTAAAAAGATTATTTAGGATAGAAATAATAGTTGTTGTAGCATTAATGGCTAAATTAGTCCTCTCAGGATTTAACATCTATGCTCAAAAAAAAGATTTATCCTCTCCATCAGGAGAAGAAAGAAAGAATATTCATACTGAATCAGAGCTTTTAAAGATTTTGAAAAAAAAGCAGATAGAGCTAGATAAAAAAGAAGTGGAGTTAAATAATTTAAAAAAGGAGATAGAAGAGAATATCCTAAAGCTAACCAATCTCCAAAAGAGTATAGAAAATCTAATGGCCTATCAAGAAAAGCTTAAGAACAAAAAGATTAAACATTTAGCAATGATATACTCCAATATGCCAGCAGAAAAGGCAGCTAAATTAATGGAGGAGCTAGAAAGTAAAGTTGTAATAAGTATATTGAGGATGATGGATGGAAAAACTGCAGGCAGAATATTATCCTGTATCACTCCTAAGAAGGCAGCAAAAATCAGTGAAGGGTTGACAAGGTAGGAAATTATTTCTTTAAAATAGGCAAACCTTTCCCTCAGAGTAGTAAAGACATAGGCAAAAATTCTTTCTATCCCTACCTTAATCTTTACTTGAGTTCTTTGGCACATAACTTGCTCTAGATTTATTCTAAATGAAAGAAAGTGTTGGTGGTTTGTTATTCCTTACAAAACCAAAAGGATGTTTGAGAGGTAATAACTTGAAAAGATTTCATAAAAAGAGTTTTTCTAAGCTATTAGGAACACTATATGCTATTCCTTTAATGAACTTAGTTAATCAATTGAAAATTAAATATAGAAATCATAGCCATATTTATTCTTCAGAGGGAAGGCTTTTATCAGAGCAAGTTGCTAATTTATTAAAGGGGTTAAAGTCTGAATTAGGATTAAAAAAAGAGGCAACAGAGATTAAACAGCCTTTGGCCTCAAAGGTTGTTTTGGGAGAGGATTTAACAAAGGATCCCGGTTTTAAAGATTTAGAACAGATAATAAAGGGGATAGAGGATGGGAGTATTTCAGAGAAGCGGATTCTCAATTTATTAAAGGGGTTAAAGTCTGAATTAGGATTAAAGAAAGAGGGAGCAGAGATTAAACAGCCTTTGGCCTCAAAGGTTGTTTTGGGACAGAATTTAACAATAACCCAGGTTGGAGCCTTAAGCCCGACAAGTAGGCAGCAACAGAATACAGGTGATATAATTTATAAAATAATTCATTTTATAGAAAAGAATATAAATTCACTGGTTTATAAAGGGCATGAGCACATAAAGATAGAAACTGAGCCACCAAATTTAGGTGTTATAGATATAGAACTTGAAGTTAAAGGCAAACATCTTTCTGCTATATTCTTTACTAGAAGTTTTGAGGTCAAACAAATCTTAGAATCGAATATACATCAACTAAAACAAGCATTTTTAAATAAAGGGATTGAACTTAGCAATTTTCAAATCAGTGTTGCTGACCACTCCATGTCCTGGTTTAAAAAGGAATATAGTGAAGGCTCAAAGTCAGGACAAAGACAGGTTTTTAGGAAAGGGAAAATAGTCTCCCATCTGAGGAATCTAGAACAAAAATGGATTAGAGCAAATTATGGGAATATTGATGTATTTATATAAAAAACAAATTTTAAGGGGGTTTAGATGGCCATCCAAACATTAGAACCTGTGGTAAAAAATGAAGCTCCCCAAAACTCTACAGGGGCTTATTCTAGGTTGGGTAAGGAAGAATTTTTGAAACTTTTTATGGCCCAGATGCAGTATCAAAATCCCTTAGAACCACTTAAGGGGACAGAGTTCACTGCCCAATTGGCTCAATTTAGTCAATTGGAGCAGATGTGGAATATTAATGAAAACTTAAAAAATAATCAATTATTTCTTAATTCATTAAATAATGCCCAAGCGGTGAATTTTATTGGTAAAAATATAAAGGCTGTTGGTAATTCTGTTTATTTAAAAGAAGGAGATAGCGCTTTTATCTATTACAAATTAAAAGAAAATGCAGCTAAGGTGTTTGTCCATATATACGATACAAATGGCAATTTGGTAACCACCTTAGAGCTCAAAAATCAAAAAGCAGGAGAGCAAAAGCTGGAATGGGATGGAAAGGATGATAAGGGAAATTCTTTAGGAAGTGGTCAGTATTCTTTTGAAGTAGAAGCTTATGATGCTGATGAAAAACAGATTGATGTCATTAGTTATATCCAGGGAGAAGTAACAGGCGTAACTTATGAAGAAGCTATAGTTTATCTCTTATTAGGAGAGCAAAAGATAGCTATTAGTGATGTAATAGAGATTAAGAAAAATGAAATATAGGAGGGAAAAATGATAAGTTCATTATTTACTGGTATAACAGGGCTCAGTTCCCAGAGTAAGGCTATGGGGGTAATTAGCGATAACATTGCTAATATAAATACCATTGGTTTTAAGAGCAGCCGTTTTTCATTTGCTGATATATTGAGTGCTTCTATAGGAGGAGCAACAAATGTTCAAGTAGGTGGGGGAGTGAGGCTTAGTAGTGTATTGCCAAATTTTATAGAGGGTTCAATTGTAACTACAGGAAATCCTACTGATTTGGCTATTGATGGGAACGGTTTTTTTATTGTAAGCGATGGCTCAGGCAATTTCTATACCCGCGCCGGCCAGTTTGTCCAAAATGGTAATGGGGAATTGACCACACCAGAAGGCTATGTGTTGCAAGGATGGAATCTGGAGGACAATTCCTTTGGGAATATTAACTTAAGTAATGTAATATGTCCACCAAAGGCCACAGAGAAGGTAGAATTGAAGCTGAATCTTTGCTCTGAAGCAGAAGTTCCTGCTACTCCTTTTGATGCTACAAATATTTCATCAGATATGTATAATTATTCTACCAGTGTTGCTGTATACGACTCTCTTGGTTGTGAACATGAAGTAACTATTTATTTTGTGAAGACCGGGGATAATGCATGGGAGGCCCATTATGTTTATACCCAGGCTGATGGCACAGTAGCAGAAGCAGGAACTCAATCCTTAACTTTCAATGATGGTAGTGACCCTAGTAAACCTGCAGGTTCTCTCTCAGATGACAGTGATGATACCGCTATTAGCTTTGATTTTGGAGACATTACCTTTGATTATGGAACAGGCACAGATGAAACACCAGCAGGGGATGGCTTAGATGGGACTACCCAATTTTGCTCAGCTTGCACTCTCAATTCTCTTACTCAGGATGGATATGGAGCAGGCTCATTAAAAAACATATCCATAGATGAAGAAGGGGTTATCTCAGGAGTATTCTCAAATGGTGAATTAAAGGAGCTTTATCAAATTGCCTTAGCCAGTTTTTCTGCACCCTGTTATTTGCAAAAAATAGGGGATAACCTTTATGAAATTACAGGTAAATCAGGTCAACCTATTATAGGAAAACCCAATACTGGTGATAAGGGAAAGATAGTTGCTGGGTCTTTAGAGCAATCTAATGTAGATATAGCAAAAGAGTTTACCAATATGATTCTTGTTCAACGGGCATTTCAAGCAAATTCAAAAGTTATTACTACTTCTGATATAATGCTAGATGACCTGATAAGAATGAAACGTTAATTTTATGTCAAAAAATTGACACTCTAGCAGCCAGAATTACTTCTAAATACTGGCTGTTGTCTTAATTTTGACACATTTGTGCAATCATTTTCAAAAAATCAGGTAGAGGCACAGGCAAAGGTAAAGATTTTTTCTCTGCCTTTACCTTAACCTTTACCTGACTTTCTTTATTTGGCATATTAATTGCTTTTAAGCTAACGTATGGATTTAGCAACCATTATAGGCACTATTTTAGCATTTTCCTTAGTAATTATGGCCATTATTATGGGTGGAACATTAGATGCATTTATTAATCTTCCATCCCTTTTGATAGTTATGGGGGGCACAATAGGTGCTACTGCTATTAACTATCCACTAAAAGATATTTTAGGGGTTATAAAGGTAGCAAAAAATGCCATTTTCTGTAAGGATTCTGTAAATTTTTCTGAATTAATCTCCAATTTTCTTAAAATGGCTGATAAGGCAAGGCGAGAAGGTATTCTTTCCTTAGAAGGTTTCATAAAAGAATCTCATGATGAATTTTTAAAATATGGCCTTAGGTTATGTGTGGATGGTGTAGAACCTCAATCTATCAAACAAATATTAGAAAAAGATATAAAAAGTTCTTCAGAGCGGCATGAATTAGGGGCTAATATATTTCTTTCTATGGGGGATTATGCACCTGCCTTTGGCATGATTGGCACCCTTATTGGTTTGGTTCAGATGCTAGCCAAGCTGGATGACCCTAGCAATATAGGACCTGCTATGGCAGTAGCTTTAATAACTACATTCTATGGAGCACTTCTAGCAAATGCTGTTTTTTTGCCTATAGCAGGAAAGCTCAAAACTAAAAGTGAAGAGGAAATATTTGTTAAAAAAATTATGTTAGAAGGAATTATGGGCATTACCAATGGTGATAATCCCAGGATATTAGAACAAAAATTAAACACATTTTTACCTAGTAAAGAAAGGGTATCTTTTAAATGAAAAAAGGACAAATTTTCTTACAAATTTCTCTATATATGATTCTTTTATGCTTTTTTATCTATTTAAATTCCTATGCTGAGATAAGTGAGAAAAAGGGAACAGCGGTTTTAAGGTCTTTAACAGATGTGTTTAGTGTTCTACCTGAAGGGCAATCACCCTTAGGGCAAACAAAAAGAGGAGAAGTTATCTCAGAAATACCTATGGAAAAGGTAGAGGATTTAGAGATAAGAGAAATAAGAAGATTAATCATTTTTAGTAATTTAGAAGAGGAAATAAAAATTTATAAAAAAGGAAGACAAAGAATTATCATCATTCCAGATGATGTGCTTTTTGATGAACAATATAAGATAAAGACAAAAGTTTTTCCCTTTTTAAAAAAAATGTGCAAAATCTTAAGCAAATCTCAATATTCCATTAAGATAGAAGGTCATACAGACAATATTCCTATCCCAAACTTTTCAAATAATTTTGAATTCTCTGCATTTAAGGCATTAAGGCTATTAAAGTTTTTCATAAATATAGGTAACATAAATCCTCACCGTCTTTCTGCCTTTGGATATGGTGAATATAGACCTTTACTCCCGAATAATTCACCCGAAGATAGAAGTAAAAATAACAGAATTCAAATTATTTTATATACCAAAGAAGAAAAGGATTTTAAAAAAATAAATGCCTTAAAAAAACCACCTACTTTTTTTAGATTTAAGAATTTTATTTTTAAAATCTTTGGCGGAGAAGGGTTGTGAAAAAAGAAAAGAGTTCCTGGATGCTTACTTTTTGTGATTTGTTAATGCTTCTTCTGACATTTTTTGTTCTTTTATATTCTATGTCCAGTATATATCCTGAGTATTTAAAAATATTAAAAAAAAGTTTTTTGAGAACCACCGTATGGGGAATTGGTGGTCTTTCAGCTACAGAGGTGAGAGAAATAAGAGAAGTAATGCTTATTTTAAAATCATTAAAGTTTGTATCTTCAGGCATTCCTTATAAAAAAGCATTAAAAGAGAATGAATATAAAAAACTAGAGGAGATACTAGGGCATGATGTATGGATAAGGCCCAGACAAGGCGGGGCAAGTATTGTATTTAAAAGTGATGTGTTATTTGATTCTGGCAAGGCAGAACTTAAGAAAGAATGCCTTCCTGTTTTAGAAAAAATAGCTAAGGTTATAAATTTTACCACATGCCCTATTTCCATAGAGGGTCATACTGATGATAGGCCTATTCATACCCCAAAATATCCTTCAAATTGGGAGCTTTCTCTTTTTAGGGCATCTAGTGTCCTAAAATATTTCATGGATAAAAAAATAAATCCCAGCCGTTTTAGTATAGGAGGTTATGCCCATACAAGGCCTTTATATCCCAATAATTCGGAAAAAAACAGAGCGAAAAATAGAAGGGTAGAGATTGTTTTTTGGAGGTGAAAATGATTGAAGAAAAAAGAGAAATGAGAAAGGAGAAAGAGGAAGAAAAAAAGGAAAAAACAGGAAAGAAAAAAATCTTAAAAATTGCCATTATTTCGGGATTGGCTTTTGTTATTATAATCGCAATTGGAGCTATATCTTGGGTGTTATTGCCTAAGTTTTCAAAAACATCAACTGAGGTAAAGACTTCTAAAACAGATACAAATATATCTACTTCTGTATCTACATATGCATTAGATGATTTTATAGTCAATCTATTTCATCCTTCAGAAGATAGATTTTTAAGAATAAAAATTGAGTTAGGGTTAGAAGGCCAAGACACACAAAAAGAAATTGAGAAAAAACTCCCTAAAATTCGAGACTCCTTATTAATGCTGTTATCAAGTAAAAGTGTTGAAGAAATAAGCACACTTCAGGGGAAATTAATCCTTAAGAATGAAATTATAAATAGAATTAATTCTATCTTAAATACAGGACATATATCAGCAGTATACTTCACAGAGTTTATAATTCAATAGGGGTTATAAAATGGAAAGAGTGTTGACACAAGAAGAAGTAGATGCCCTCCTTGAGGGAATAAGTGAAGGAGAGATAGAAACAGAAACAAAGCAACCACCTAAAGGCGTTGTCCCTTTTGATTTTACAAAGCAACAAAGGATTATTAGAGGGGATATGCCTACTTTAGATGTAATGAATGAGCATTTCTCACAACATTTAAAAATCTCTCTTTCTAGTGTTTTAAAAGATATAATTGATGTAAACCCTGTTTGGGTAAGGGTAATGAGATTTGGGGAATTTATGCAGAGTTTACCAGTCCCTACTAGTCTTCACATTTATAAAATGAAGCCTTTAATGGGGCACAATCTCCTGATTATAGGAGCTAAGATTGCAATTTGCTTTGTGGAGCTACTTTTAGGAGGAAAATTGAAAACAGAGATCAAAACCGAAGGAAGGGATTTTACACTTATTGAGGCTCACTTGATAAAACAGATAGTTTTTAAAATCTTAGCAGATTTGGAGAAGTCATGGAAATTAGTATGTCCTATTAAGATAGAGTACTTAAGAAGTGAGTCTAATCCTCAATTTGCAGGGATTGTTATGCTCACAGAAATGGTAATCGTTATTAAATATTCTATTAAGATAGGCGAAATAAAAGATTTCATTACATTATGTATACCTTATTCAAGTATAGAGCCTATTCGGGAAAGGCTTTGTGCCAGATTTCAAAGTCACCAATTAGAGCAGGATAATACTTGGGTTGAGCGATTGAAAAGAGAAATCAAAGAGACCAAGGTAGAAGTGTGTATAGAATTAGCCAAGACAATCTTGGAAGTGAAAGATTTATTAAGCTTAAAAAAAGGAGATATTATTAAGTTAAATAAAGATATTAAAAGTCCATTAACCTTGAAAGTGGAAGGAATACCTAAATTTTTGGGTTATGCCGGGGTATTAAGGGGAAACAAGGCCTTTAAAATAAATTCAGAGATATAGGGGGATAACATGGAGGAGACTTTAAAAGAACAGGAAGAAAAAACACCAGATTGGGAGGAGGCTTTTAAAGAAGAACAAGAAGCCAAAAGGAAAACAGTTGACAAACGCGAAATTGAATTCCTTTTAGATATTCCCTTGGAAGTTTCTGTTGAACTAGGACGCACAAAGATATTGATAAATGACCTTCTTCAACTGGGACAGGGCTCTGTAATTGAATTAGATAAGCTGGCTGGTGAACCAGTAGAGGTATTGGTCAATCAGAGATTGGTGGCAAGGGGTGAAGTGGTGGTAGTTAATGAAAAATTTGGAATACGTCTAACTGATATCTTAAGCCCTATGGAAAGAGTAAGGAAGTTGAAATGATAAAAGTTTTGGAGGAGAGAGTTTATGTATGAATCTAACATGGCATATATCATACTGAAAATAGTAGCTTCGTTTTCTATCTTATTAGGGGTGTTATTGTTTTTACACCGCTTTTTCAAAAAAATTGATAATAAAAATCCCAAACTTATGCGCATTATAGCTACACAGCAAATAGCCCCCAAAAAAATAATATCCTTAATAGAAATATGTGGAGAAACTTTGGTCATTGGCATATCTGAAAAAAGTATCTCATTTTTGACCAAAATAGAGGATAAGAAGATAGAGGAGATAATAAAAAGGACCAATGACAAAGCTCAAAATTCAGGAGGTTTTAAGTTTAAAGTATTGAGTCTGAAACAAAAGGGTAATAAATGAGAAAATTTAAGACTTCAAACTTAATAATTAAAACCACTTTAGGCATCTTGATTCTGACATTCACAATGTATACCATGGCGTTTGCACAGGAGACTTCTATACCTGGTATTCACATTGAATTAGGGGAAAATAATTCACCTCAGAAGGTTTCGGTTTTAATCCAAATATTATTAATTCTCACTTTACTTTCTTTAGCCCCATCTATACTTATCATGATGACTTCATTTACCAGATTGTGTGTAGTTTTTTCTCTGTTGCGTCATGCCATAGGCACACAGCAAATGCCCCCTAACCAATTGCTTATTGGACTTTCTTTATTTCTTACATTTTTTATTATGACTCCTGTCTTTAAAGACATAAATAAAAATGCCTTATCTCCTTATTTAGAAAATAAGATTTCTCAAAAAGAGGCATTACAGCAAGCAGTAGAGCCTATTCGTAAATTTATGTTTAAACACACCAGAAAGAGCGATTTAGCACTTTTTTTGAATATTTCAAAACAGAGAAAACCTAAAAATCAGTCAGAAGTGGGAACACTTACTTTAATTCCGGCCTTTGTGATTAGCGAACTAAAGACTGCATTTGAGATTGGTTTTATTCTTTATATCCCTTTTTTGATGATAGATATGTTAGTAGCAAGTGTGCTTCTTTCTATGGGAATGATGATGCTTCCTCCGTTTATGATTTCTCTTCCTTTTAAGTTAATACTTTTTGTATTGGTAGATGGATGGCATCTGATTGTAGGCTCTTTAGTAAGGGGGTTTATGTAACATGACTCCTGAATTTCTTATGGGTTTTGCAAGGCAGGCGATTGAGACTATGCTTTTGGTCTCAGCCCCTCTTTTAGGAGTAGCACTTTTAGTAGGTTTACTGATTGCTATTTTCCAGGCAATAACCCAGGTTCATGAAATGACCCTTACATTTGTTCCTAAAATTGTGGCAGTTATGTTGATGTTACTTTTCCTTCTACCATGGATTTCACAAAAAATAATATGTTTTACTCAAAACGTAATTATAAGTATTGCTCAATATGGCAGGTAAGGTATGACCATTAGTTTTCATTTAGATGAATTTAAGATATTTTTCTTGATTTTGATCCGGATAAGTATAGTGCTTTTTTCCCTTCCCTTCTTTAACAACATAAACATTCCAAACATGACCAAGGCAGCTATGGCACTGGCATTTACTATATTTTTGTTTCCTACAATTACATTAGAAAAAGCACCTAATTCTTTTGTTTTATTGATTATTTCTGAGTTAATTATAGGTATAGTCTTGAGTCTGGCAATCAATTTTATATTTTGTGCTGCTCAGCTTGCAGGACAATTGATAGGCTATCAAATGGGACTTCTCATTCCAGGAGCCATAGACCCCCAATTTGGGATACAGTCTTCTCTTTTGGCTAACTTTGCATATCTTTTAGCTTTTACTATGTTTCTAGTTCTCAATGGGCATTATTTATTGATCAAAGCCATTATCTTAAGCTTTGAGTGGGTAAGGCCTGGGAGTTTATTTATAACTACTGCCCTTTGTAAAAAGATAATCTTTTTAAGTGGAGAGATGTTTAAATTGGCTATAAAGATAGCAGCACCTGTCTCAATAGCATTGCTGTTTACAGAATTTTCCTTAGGTATTATAGCCAAAACAGTCCCTCAGATGGAGGTTTTGGTTGCAGGATTTCCTTTAAAAATAGCAGTGGGTTTTATTCTTTTGGGTCTATCTCTGAATATGTTTCTTCACATTATGAAAGGAAATTTTAATACTCTTGGTTTTAACCTAATTCAAATAATTAAGCTTATGCCTAGGTAGGAGGAGAAGTGCCAGAAAATAAGACTGAGAAGGCAACACCCAGAAAAAGACAGAAAGCAAGAGAAAAGGGGCAAGTAGCAAAAAGTCGTGAGATTCCATGTGTTATGACACTTATTACCGGCATTACTGTGCTTTATTTTTATGGGTCACATATGTATCAAAGATTTAGAGGATTTTCTCAATATCTATTTGTGAATCCATCTATGGAACAGCTCCATCTATTGCCTCATCTGGTTTTAAAAGAATTTGCCTTTATGATAACTCCTATTATGGCTGGTGTTCTTATAGTGGCTATAATGGCTAATATATCTCAAGTAGGTTTTCTTTTCAGTGTAGAAGCTATTTCCTTTGACCTTTCTAAAATAGACCCCATAAATGGTATAAAAAGACTATTTTCTAAACAAATGGTTGTGGAAGTTTTTAAGTCTATAGCAAAGATTGCTATTGTAGGATTTGTGGTATTTAGCATTATAAAAGGGGAAATAAGCAATCTAATAACTTTAATGGATAGAGAGGTGGGAGCAATTTTTAAATATTTAATGGTTGTTTCATTTAAGATAATAATTTATGTGGCCCCCATTATGGTAATTCTTGCAGCAATAGACTATGCCTTTCAAAAATGGGAGTTTGAAAGGAATCTAAAAATGACAAGGGAAGAAGTAAAGGAAGAATTCAGGCAGACAGAGGGTGACCCTTTGGTTAAGGCTAGGATAAGGAGCTTACAAAGACAGATGGCAAAACAAAGAATGATGAAGGATGTTCCTAAGGCAGATGTGATTATAAAAAACCCTACCCATTTAGCTGTTGCTTTAAGGTATGTAAAGGAAGAAATGCATGCTCCTAAGGTAATTGCCAAAGGTGCAGGTATTATTGCAGAAAAAATTGAGGAAATTGCAAAATCTCATGGAATTCCTGTTATCCAGAATAAAAAACTAGCTCAAGCATTATATAAAATGGTGGAAATAGGAGAGGAAATACCTGCAGTTCTTTATCAAGCAGTAGCTGAGGTATTGGCCTATATCTACAGGCTTAGAGGTGAAATGAATGAATAGAAAAGTAACTGTGATGGATAATCCAGGTATGCAAATGGGAAGTGAAGTAGCACTCTCTCTGGGAATATTGGCTATCTTAATAATTATCCTTATTCCTTTACCCACTACTTTGCTTGATATGCTTTTGATATTTAGTATTTCTTCTTCTATAATAATACTTCTCATAGCGTTATATACAGTTAAGCCATTAGACCTTTCTATATTTCCATCTATTTTATTAGTGATTACCCTTTTTAGACTCTCTCTAAATGTGGCATCCACTAAACTTATCCTTCTCCATGGCAATGAAGGTCCATTTGCAGCAGGTAAGGTAATAAAATCCTTTGGCAACGTGGTAGTGGGTGGAAATTATGTAGTAGGATTTGTGATATTTATAATACTGGTAGTAATCAATTTTATTGTAATTACTAAAGGTGCAGCAAGGATTGCAGAAGTGGCAGCACGGTTCACATTGGATGCCATGCCTGGCAAGCAAATGTCTATTGATGCAGACCTCAATGCAGGGCTTATAGATGAAAATGAAGCTAGGGAGAGAAGGGCCTTAATCACTAAGGAGGCAGACTTTTACGGAGCCATGGATGGTGCCAGCAAGTTTGTCAGAGGCGATGCTATTGCAGGAATTTTTATCACTTTAGTAAATATTATAGGGGGATTAATTATAGGTGTCTTTCAGAAGAAAATGGGATTGGGGGAAGCAGCCCAAAATTATACCTTGCTCACCATAGGAGATGGACTTGTCTCTCAGATTCCAGCATTGATTGTTTCTACTGCCGCAGGTATTCAGGTAACAAAAGCCAGTTCTCAAGAAAGCATAGGAGGAGAATTTGCTAAACAGATATTCTTGGAACCTGATGCTATAATAATGGCTTCAGGAATTATATTCTTATTGGGATTAGTGCCTGGTTTCCCTCATCTAACTTTTATAATTTTCTCTGTTATGGTGGCTTTTTTAGGGTATCTAGCCAAAAAGATGGAAAAAGTAAACTTGACTAAACAGGAAGTCAAAAAAACCACTCCTGAAACTGAATCCATAGAGTCTTTACCTCCTTTAGATATTTTAGAACTGGAAATAGGTTATGGTTTAATTTCTTTGGTAGACCCAGAACAAAGCGGCGAGCTTTTAGAAAGAATAAAGGCTTTAAGACGTCAGTTTGCCCTTGAGATGGGGATTATTATTCCTAAAGTTCATATAATAGATAACCTAAAATTAAAATCAGGAGAATACGTTATTGTGATCAAAGGAATAGAAAGAGCTAGAGGGGAGATTATGACTGGCCATTACTTAGCTATAGAAACAGGGGAGATAAAAGAGAAAATACAGGGCATAAAGACCAAGGAGCCAGTTTTTGGTCTTCCAGCCTTATGGATTTCTGAAAAAGAAAAGGAAAAGGCACAAGTTTCAGGGTATACTGTAGTTGACCCATCTACTATTATAGCTACACATTTGAGTGAAATAATAAAATCTTATGCCCATGAGCTTTTAACCCGGCAGGAGGTCCAAAACATACTTGATAGTGTTTCTAGGCAGTATCCAAAACTGGTTGAAGAGTTGACGCCATCTATTCTTCCATTAGGAAGTATTCAAAAAGTCCTTAAAAATCTTTTAAAAGAAAGGGTTTCTATTAGGGATTCACTTACTATTTTAGAGACATTGGCTGATTATGGAATTAACATTAAAGACCCTGATTTACTCACTGAATATGTAAGAACAGCCATATCAGCTTCTATTATTAAACCATATTTAACAGACAATACCCTTAGGGTATTAATTACAGACCAAGATATTGAAGAAATTATTAAAAAAAGCATGGAAGATAACGCTTCTTTAACACCTGAAATTATGCAAAAGATTTTAACGTGCATAAAAGACACTATAAATGCCACACCTACTCTACCTCATCCTATCATCCTTTGTTCTCCGGATATAAGAATGTTCTTAAAGAAACTAACACTGCAATCTATGCCCCAATTAGTAGTATTGTCTACCAATGAAATACCGCCTAACGTAAAAATAAATATAGAAAAGAGGGTGAGCTTAAAACATGTTAACTAGAAAATATCAAGCAAGAGATATTCAAACTGCCTTAGATTTAGTAAAGAAAGACCTTGGTCCTGATGCCATAATTTTTTCTATAAATAAAGTAAATGATTCAAATTTTTTAGAAACAACCGAAGTAGTGGCTGGAAAAGATTACCCATCAGAAAAGATAGATGAAACTTCATCATTAATTAAGTTAAAAGAAGACTTAGAATTTATTAAAAGCATATTTATTCAATTTTTAAGCAACTGTGAGGAAAATATTAAAACAAATAAAGACCTTTTTAATATTTATAGCAGATTTGTAGCCTATGGTATTGATGAGACATGGATATCTAAATTTATTAAAAAGATAGAATACAAAAAGGAAGCCTTAATTTCTACCATATTATCTCATTTAAAAGATAGCATAAGGGTAATTGACCTATGTAGTCAAAAGCATTCCAGGATATGGGCATTTATAGGTCCTACCGGTGTGGGGAAGACTACTACTATAGCCAAATTGGCAACTAGATTTGCATTAGAAGGAAGAAAACTGGCTGTGGCCGCGGCTGGTAGCTTTCGCATTGGCACTATAGAGCAATTAAAAGGTTATACAGACATTATAGGGATGTGTTTTGAATGTATTTCAAAACCAGAATTACTTAAAAGATTTATTGAAAATCATAAAAATAAAGATTTTATTCTGATTGATACTCCAGGAGGAAATCCCAATGATCCAATTTATCTAAATCAGTTAAAAGAAATCCTAATGGTTCATCCTTCTATTGAAAAACACCTGGTTTTAAGTGCTACTACCAAAGACAAGGATTTAAGTAGAATTTATAATCAATTTACTATATTTCCTATAAAAAGCTATGTTTTTACAAAAATCGATGAAACTCAAGAATATAGTGGCATTTTTAATCAATTGATAAGAACCCATATTCCCGTTTCTTGGATAGGAATAGGCCAAAGGATTCCTCATGATATAGAAATGGCTTCAAAGGCAAAAATTGCTAGTTTGATATTAGATAACATACTAGTTAGGCGCAATGGCTCAATGCAGAATGCAGAATGTAAATTGAAAAATGCAAAATGATAAAAGTTTTGGATTACTTTGCACTTTGCAATCTTCATTTTACATTGGAGCGAAGCGACAAGTATTCACGCTGCGCTTCGCTTGTCCTTCGGGAATACAATACGATGTTGGAACTAAATTAAGTATTCAGAAATAAGGAGTTTTATATGAAAAATCCAGTGAGGACCATAGCATTTACTAGTGGAAAAGGTGGAGTAGGGAAGACCAATACCGTGATTAATCTGGGTTTGAGTTTAGTGTATATGGGTAAGAAGGTTTTGATAATAGACGCCGACCTCGGTTTGGCTAACGTTGATGTGTTATTAGGCCTGTTTTGTAAATACAACACTAGCCATGTATTTTCTGGAGATAAAACCTTAAATGAAATCATTATTGAAATACCACAGGGATTGTTAATAATACCTGCTTCATCTGGAATTCAGGAATTAACACAGCTTGATTATGAGAAAAAGCTTATTTTACTTAATGAAATTGATTCTCTAAACTATGATATAGACTTTCTTTTTATAGATACTGCTCCTGGGATATCTTCTAATGTAATGTATTTTAATATAGCCGCTCAGGAGAGGGTATTAATTGTTACTCCCGAGCCCAGCTCTCTAACCGATGCTTATGCTACGATTAAGGTTCTATCAACCAAATATAAACAAAGATACTTTAAATTAATAGTAAACTGGGTTCCCAATTCAAGACAAGCTAAAGAGATTTATGGAAAATTAACTAGGGTGGTAAATAGATTTCTTAATGGAGTATCCATTGAATATCTGGGTTTTATACCCTATGATGAGAGCCTTAAAAAGGCAGTAGCCAGGCAGAAACCAGTAGTAGATATATATCCTAATTGTTATTGTTCAAAAAAATTCATAGACTTAGCTAGAAATATATGCCAACAATCTGTTCCTTCTTATTTTGACGGTAATATAAAGTTTTTTTGGAAGAGGTTATTGCTGGATACCAGAACACTAGATACGGGTTAAGGTAGTATGGATAAATTAAAAAATTATCAACAAGTTTTACAAAAAAAATCAGTCGTTTGTCCCATTAAAGAAGAATTAGTTATGAAATATATGCCATTAGTTAAATATGTAATGGGTAGGATTGCACACCGTCTTCCCTCTCATGTTTCCTATGAGGATTTGATAAGTGCAGGCATTATAGGATTGATAGATGCTATAAAAAAATACGACCCTTCAAAAAATACAGAGTTTAAAACCTATGCTTATTATCGCATAAAGGGAGCCATACTTGATGAGCTAAGGGCTATGGACTGGATGCCCAGGTCCATGAGAAAAAAGGCAAAAACTATAGAAGATACCTATCATAAATTAGAAAAAAAACTGGGACGTCAAGCAAACGATGAAGAAGTGGCCTCTGAGCTAGGTATAGAATGTGATGAATTTTATAAATTACTAGAAGAATGTAAAAATATGGTGATTTTAACCGCTGAGGAAATAGAGAATTATATTGCGGAAGATTGGACACTTCATCTTTTAGAGATTAAAGAAATATTGGCATTGGCCATAAAAACACTCTCAGAGAAAGAAAAGATGGTAATATCCATGTATTATTATGACCAATTAACTATGAAAGAAATTGGTTATGTTTTAGGGTTAAGTGAATCAAGGATTTCTCAAATACATACCAAGGCAATTCTCAAACTTCGAGCTAAACTTAAACAGGATTTAAAAATAAATGATAAATGAAGGTAATTGAAACTTACAGAGTTAAAGATATTAATCAGGTGGGTAAAGATAAAAAGAAATTAAAGCAGCAGACTATGATGGGGAAGAAGAAACATAAAAAAACAGAAAAAACAATTTTGGGGAATAAAGGCACTATTATAGATATTTTTGTATGATGGAAATTATTCAGGTTATTCTGGATGGATTACTGATTCTATTAGCAATATTTTTAATCGCTGAAATTAGAAAAAAGCAGTCTATAAAAAAGCAAGCTGAGGAGTTTATATTATCTATGGAGACATTTCTAAAAGAGTCTAAAAAAATTTCTCAACAATTTGAGGAAAATTTAGATGAGAAAAAACACATAATAAAAACACTGCTTACAGAATTAAATGAAAAGATAGAAGAAGCCAATAAATATTTGAATAAACAGGAATATACAGAAACACAAGATTTGGAGAATTTAAAAAATAAAATTCTGGTTTTGCATAAACAAAATTTGGGGATAGATGAGATTGCTCAAAAACTAAATAAACCCAAAGATGAAATAGAATTAATATTGAATTTGAGAACTAATAGATTTGCAAAAGACATACCAAAATCTTGAATTTTGGCACAGAAATTGCTTAAAGGCATTTAGTATATTCAAGATAGGTTGACACTAGTGGCTGTTTTAGACCCATACAGAATAGAGGATGGAAATAAAATTCAAGAACAGCTCATAAATGAAGTGTATGAATTACGAAGGCAGGTAGCTGAATTAAAAAAAATAGTAATTGAATATAAAAAATTAGAAGAAAAACTCAAATACTTAAGTTTCCATGATTCTTTAACAGGTTTGTACAATCGGAATTATTTTGAAGAAGAAATGAAAAGACTGAATACTACGCGGAAATATCCTGTGGGCATCATTATAATAGATATTGATAACCTCAAGTTTGTGAATGATACTTTTGGTCATGTTAAAGGGGATGAATTAATAAAGTATGTAGCGAATATTCTTTCTTCTATATTCCGCAAAGAAGATGTAGTGGCACGCATAGGAGGAGATGAATTTGCAGTTATTTTACCGAATGTCAATGAAAAAATTGTTCAATCCCTTTGTAAACGGATTAAGGATAATTGTAACAGGAACAATAACCCACTGAAAGTGAGTGTTTCCTTAGGATATGACATCCAATATGGGCAATATAAAGATATAAAAGAGGTTTTTAAAATGGCAGATAGTCGTATGTATAAAGATAAAAATGGTAAAAAATGGGCTGGGTCTTAACAGCACACGATTTTCAAACCTTTACTCTCTTTTCCCTGAGTGTGCGCCTCTGTTTCTGAAATATGTACTCAATAATCTTTTCCCTATCTTCATGGGATATATCTACAAAGTCAATTGCTATAGAGTATTCCCCTTTTTTAATTGCTTCGCATCTAACCACTTTTCCTAATAGTTCTATGTAAATAAAAGGAAATTTGGACAATATAAAATTGGCAAAGATAAGGGTATTCATGGGAAGATTTTTCCCGGTTACCATCCTGAGTCCTGCTCCACTAATGTCCATTCCTATTCCTTTATAAAATATATCTTTAGAATTTTTATTACCTGTGGTTAACAGCTCATAGATATTATCAATTTTATTGTCCAAATGAATTAAAAGTCTAATAATTGATTTAAGGGCTATATTACTAAACTCTTCTTCACTGCTAAAAGTGAAGGTATATGAGTTGGTGAGATAAAGAATTTCCTGTTTCTTATTTTTTAGCTCTTTATATTCATCCTCCGAAGTTATCCTAAACTTTACTTCAAATTCAAGAGGTATCCTTACATATCTCCTTTTATTATCCATTTTTTACCTCTTTTTTAAGAGATGGAAAAGCAAATTATCATTAGGGCTATAAGGCTAACTTTTTTCTTACTTTCTGCTATAATGAATTTCTTCCATTATTTCTTCAAGCATTTTTTCTGCTATCTGTTCAGGAGTAACCGAATAACTGTTATTTTTGAGTTTGGCCTTTATGGCATCTACTTTATCTTTTCTTATCTCCGGAAGCTCTTTAAATTTTTCAATAGCCTTTTTTATGATTCTAGAAGTATCTGAAAAATCTACAGAGACAAATTCTGTTTTTATTTGTTTATCTCTAACTTTAGTTTTTGAAATCTTTTCTGTTTCAGATTGTGGAGTAGTATTGTCCACTTTTGATGGGGGTAAATGGCCGATTTTCATAATGCCTCCTTTTTATAATTATGCTAACTCTGTTCAAAAATCTTTTCAAGTTTTTGCCTCATCTTAAATTTATCGGCAAATCTATTTTTATCTTTAATTGCAAAATTTGTGCCTACGTTTCTTAAACAGGAAAAAATATCCTTTAGGAAAATATTTCCTATCTAAAAAAAATAGATATGAACTTAAAATGGCTTAGATAATCCCAATTTGACCCTGGCATGGTTTCTGCATATGGATAAAAAATATGAACAAAGGAATTTACTCCGCTATATTTGGGAGTCTAACTGAACAAATAAGATTCAATATCATCACAAATAATCTTGCAAATATAAATAGTATAGGATTCAAAAAGGACCATTCAATCTCTGTGTCTAGGAGTTTTGGTTCCTATCTTAAAGACTACTCCCAGGTTAAAGTAGAACATACTCCAACTGACTTTTCTCAAGGAGAACTTCAATTTACCGGAAATCAATGGGACATTGCCATCAAAGGAAGGGGATTTTTAAAAGTTCAAACCCCCAGGGGAATCAGATTTACTAGAAAGGGAAATCTATCTATTGACCCTGAAGGTGTGCTAGTAACAAAAGAAGGTTTTCCTGTTTTAGGTAAGCAAGGCAAAATTACTTTACCTCCCAAATTAGACACTATAAATATTGATAACTTTGGAGTCATCTCCTCTAATGGCAGAAATTTAGGTCAATTGGATATAGTAGATTTTTCAAATTATTCGGGCCTTAAAAAAGATGGTTTGGGTTTTTTTAAAACTACACAACAACCTATAACCTCTAAAGAATACACTATCTCTCAAGGGTATTTGGAAGGCTCTAATGTAAATGTGGTTGAAGAAATGGTGGGGATGATTGAATCTTTAAGAAATTATGAGAGTTATCAAAAGGTAATTCAAACATTTATTGAAGCTGACCATCAATCTATAACTCAAATAGGAACCATAAAAACATAAAGGAGGGTAACAGTGCTAAAAGGTTTATGGACAGCCAGCACAGGCATGGCAGCTCAACAATTAAACATGGATGTGATTGCTAATAATTTGGCTAATGTGAATACTACCGGTTTTAAGAAAAGTCGCCCTGATTTTCAGGACCTTTTTTATCAGATAATGCGCACTGCAGGGGCAACTACTGCCACTGGAGGACAGATCCCTACTGGCATCCAGATAGGAATGGGAACCAAGCCTGCAGCAGTGCAAAAAGTCTTTACTCAGGGTGATTATATCCACACAGGAAACCCATTGGATTTAGCTATAGAAGGAAAAGGGTTTTTTATGGTTTTAAGTGGTGAAGAAGAGATGTATACCAGGGCAGGTGCCTTTAAAATTGATAGAGATGGCTATGTATGCACAGCAGATGGAGATAGACTCCAACCTGAAATAGTTGTGCCACCAGAGACTGTTACTATAACCGTAGACCCTGGAGGTAATTTTGTCTGCCTAGACGAAAATGGCATTCCTTTATTAGAAACTCCAATTTCACTATATATTTTCCCCAATCCTGCAGGTCTTTTAAGTCAAGGTAGAAACCTTTACCGGCAATCAGAGGCCTCTGGTGAACCAATAGAAGGGACACCAGGCATTGAAGGATTTGGCACTATTGCCCAAGGTTATTTAGAGATGTCCAATGTAGATGTAGTTCAAGAAATGGTCAATATGATCATCTGCCAGAGGGCATATGAGGCAAATTCTAAGGCTATTCAAACCGCAGATGAGATGCTGCGTATGGCCAACAATGTGAAGAGGTAAGAAATGGGCAAAGGTCGTCTCAGTGTTCTATGCTTTTTATTACTTTTTGTTTGGGCAATAGACAGTGGAGCAAATAAAAATCATATCAAAATAGGTGTAGATCAAATAAAGGCCATTTATATTAATTTTATAAAGAATAACATGCCCTGGAAAAAACAGGATGTTCAGATAACCAATATAGAGGTAAAAAATGCAATCACCCTCCCTGGTAGTAATTGGAGTTATGAAGTAATTACTCCTAAAGGTTGCAACTATCTTGGACGTGTAAGTCTGGCTATTAGATTTAAGTCAGGAGGAAAATCTGAGCTAGTCAGGGTAATAGGTGAGGTAAAGGTATTCAAAAAAGTAATATATGCAAAACATTTTATAAGAAAACATCAGGTGATTAAAAAAGAGGATATTAAACTCCTAAAAAGGGACATTAGCCATTTGCCCCAAAATATTATAACAGAAATAAAAGAAGTGATAGGGAAAAAGGCAACTCACTCTATATACCCTGGCAGGATAATTACCAAAAACTTCTTAGAGTCTGTATCTACAGTAAAAAGAGGAGATGTAGTAACTGTAATTGTAGAATCAGATACCCTAAAAATAACCACTAAGGGAATAGCTAAGGAAAAAGGACAGCCAGGTGATGTTATTAAAGTTATAAACATAGATACTAAAAAAGTAATTTATGCAAAGGTAGCAAATAATTCAATGGTTAAGGTGGAATTTTAAAAATGAAAAATTCCAAATGGATACTTTGCCTTTTATTTATACTATTGGGCTGTGCTGGCCCCAAAAAACAATTAAAAGAAGTAGAAATTCCTGAAATATCATTTCCTAAAATTGAGGCTCCAAAAGAAGGTTGTATATGGACTCCTCATTCAAAGGCACTTTTTAGCGATCCCATTGCCAGAAATATAGGAGATACAGTGACTGTAAATATTGTAGAAACCTCTAAAGCCTCAAACAAGGCTACTACTAATGCTGATCGGTCAAGCACCTTAGATGCAGGAATAGAAAAATTCTTGGGTTATGAAAAGGCATTAGCAGAAAAAAACCCTAGATTTGATCCAAAGAACATGATTAATAGCAAGTTTGAATATCAGTTTAAAGGCAGTGGAAATACTGCTAGAGAATCTAAGGTAATAGCCACTCTCACAGCCACAGTGGTTAAAGTCCTTCCTAATAATAATTTAGTCATTACCGGAAGTAGGAAGATAAAAATTAACAATGAGGATCAAATAATGGTATTACAAGGGATTATTCGCCCTGAGGATATTTTGCCCAATAATACCATTCTTTCTAGTTATATTGCTAATTGCAAAATTTCTTATTCTGGAAGAGGTGTAATTTCAGAAAAACAAAGGCCAGGATGGTTAACTAGGGTTTTAGATTATGTTTGGCCATTTTAGAACAAAAGGGAAAAGGCATCTCTATGTTATTTTTATTTTCTATTCTCTATTTTCTATTTTCCTTTCAACTAATTCATTTGCTGTAAGGATTAAAGATATTGCATCCATTCAAGGAGTGAGACCTAATCAACTAATTGGTTATGGCTTAGTCACCGGCCTTAATGGGACAGGTGACAAGACTGACCAAATTAAATTTATTGCCCAGTCAGTGGCCAATATGCTAAGGAATATGGGAATAAATGTGCCTTTTAAAGATGTCAGTAAGATAAGATTAAAAAATGTTGCTGCTGTTATGGTAACTGCAAATATCCCACCTTTTGCCAAAATAGGCACTACCATTGATGTTTTAGTTTCTTCCATAGGAGATGCAAAGAGTCTTCAAGGTGGGGCATTGGCTTTAACCCCGTTAAAAGGTGCTGATGGTAAGGTTTATGCACTGGCACAAGGTCCTATTTCTATCGGAGGATTTGGAGCAACAGGTGCTGCCGGAGGAGGTATTCAAAAAAACCACCTTACAGTAGGAAGAATTGTAAATGGTGCAATTATTGAGAGGCAAATACCATTTGATATAACCAGAAAACAACAGCTTAATATAACCCTTGATATTTGCGATTTTACCACAATTTTGAGAATTTGTGATACTATAAATCATAGATTTGGTGAATATATCGCCAGACCAGTGGATGGAAGAACTATTGATTTACATATTCCTGATTCCTATAAGAACAATCCGGTTAAATTTATAGCCTTAGTAGAAAATATCTCTGTGGAACCAGATACTATAGCTAAAGTAATAATAAATGAAAGGACAGGCACAGTAGTTATTGGTGAAGATGTGAAAATTTCTACAGTGGCAGTGACTCATGGAAATCTCACTATTGAGATAAAAGAACAAAAACAGGTTTATCCTGCTTATCCATTTGCCCCTGAACCTCCTCCAGAGACTAAAGGAGCGGTCATTCCTCCTGAAAAAGGAATGGTTACTGTTCCTGGAGGTCAAACTGTAATAGTTCCTGAAACAGAGATAAAAATAGAAGAAGAAAAGAAACCATTAGCCATCTTACCTAAAACAGCTACTATTGGAGAATTGGTAAGGGCACTAAATGCTATTGGAGTCACCCCTAGAGATTTAATAAGTATCCTTCAGGCTATTAAATCTGCAGGAGCTCTGCATGCAGAATTGGAAATTATATAACTCCATAATGGCTCCCTCTAGTATCCAGTATCAAGGAGCAAGGAGCAAGAGTCAAGAGAAATTAAGGAAGGTATGCGCTGAATTTGAATCCCTATTTATTCATTATATGTTAAAAACTATGCGGAATTCTAGTTTGAAATCTCCGTTATTGCATAGTAAATATGAGGATATTTATAACTCCCTTATTGACCAACAGATTTCACTCCACATTTCTAAAGCAGGAGGAATAGGGATAGGGGAAATACTTTATAATCAATTAAAGGTTTTAGATGCTCATGACGATAAAAAATAAAAGTTTGGAAAATTTACTCATTTTGCTGAGAGAATATATATTACTTCTTGAAGAGCTTTTAAGTTGTTTAGAAAAGGAGAAAATGTTTATCATTGACCCTTCATTAGATGAGCTATATGAAATGAACAAACAAAAACAAAATATTCTTTTAAAAATCAAATTGGCCAAAGAGTCTGTGAAAAATATATTAAATGAATTTGAACCTAACATTTCTCTAAAAAGACTTATAGAGAAAATACCCAGGAGTCATTTAAGAGAAGAAATCAGCCATGTTTATAGGGAAATTATATCTTTGAGTGAATTAATTGAGTTTACAAACAGGCAAAACAAGGAGTTTATTCAAGATTCCTTAAATTGTATAAGTGATTGTATCTATATGTTTATAAATTCTTCTTCTGAATTGCATAGTTATAGAAAGGATGGAAAGGAGTTTTCGTCACAAGCACATTTTTTTAATCAGAAGGTATAATAAACATTTAGATTGAGGCTAAATATGTCTATTATTGATGCATTAAATATTGCCTGGACAGGAATTATTGCTCAACAAAAGGGAATGGATGTTACCAGTCATAATATTGCTAATGCAGATACGCCAGGATACTGCCGTCAAATACCTATCCTTGAAACTATTGCTCCTATTGGGGGAGTAAAAGTTCCTCATATAATTCGTGCCTATGATATATTTACCACTAGTATGATACACCCAAAATTATCAGTGGTTTTTGATTTAGAAGTGGGGAAAAAATATTTAGAAAATATTGAGGGTATATTTAATGAAACAGAAGATTCGGGATTGAGGGCAACACTAAGTGATTTTTTTAATAGCTGGGAAGAAATTGCCAATAATCCCAGCAGTCTAGCTGAAAGAATAGCAGCTATCGAAAATGGACAGGAGCTAGCAAATAAAATAAATACCATGTATCAAGACTTAGAAAATTTAAGGCTTAATGCCAATTCTGAAATTGAGACCACAGTGGAAGAAATCAATAACATAACCAGCCAAATTGCCCAATTAAATGTGAAGATTGCAGAATTCGAAGCAGGTGGAGAAAATGCCAATGACTTAAGAGATAAAAGGAATTTTTTGATAGAAGAGCTTTCAAAACTTGTAGGAAATCACCATATTGAAGATAAAGATGGTAAAATTTCCATATTCATAGGTAAAGGAAGCACTCTTGTTCAGGGAAAGGATTATAACAGCTTAGAAGTGAAAACAGATTCAGGTGGCAATTTCAGGATTATATTGAAAGTAGGAAGCAGTGAAATAGATATAACTGATGATATAAATGGTGGGAAAATAGCAGGACTGCTTAATATGAGAGATGAAGTCATTCCAGAATATAAGAATAAGCTAAATGCGTTAGCAACTAGCATTATAAAAGAAGTAAACAAACAGCATAGCCAGGGAGTAGGACTTACTTTATTCCATGAAACCACAGGCAGTTATGAAGTTACTGACCCCAATGCTCAACTAGCAAGTCAAGCCTCAGGCTTAGATTTTTGGGATGAGATAGTAGAAGGTAACCAATTCACAATTTGGGTCTATGACAGTTCTGGAACAGTTGTGCAAAATCAGATTACTATCCAGCCAGGATGGTCACTCAATGATTTGAGGAATTATATTAATACTAATGTAAATAATCTGACGGCAAACATAGTAGATGGAAAATTACAATTAATAGCAGATGATGGCTATTCTTTTGGGTTTTCAGATGATTCATCAAATATCCTTATGGCATTAGGTATTAACACATTTTTTACAGGTAAGGATGCAGAAGATATAGGTATTAATTCTTTAGTTTCTGATAACCCTGAATATATTGCCGCTGCTAAAATAGAGAACGATGGGAGTTTCGCCCCTGGTGACGGCAGAAATGCACAAGAAATAGCAAATTTGCAGGATAACTCCATTGATGAACTTGGGGATACCTTTAATGGTTATCTTAGTTCACTGGTAGGGGAAATTGGTATAAAAGCCCGAGGCACTTATAGAAACCATGATTTTCATAACTCTCTACTTTCAAGTCTTAAAGAAAGAAGGGAGAGTATTCAGGGTGTCTCTTTAGATGAAGAGATGACAAATTTGATTAAATTTCAACGTGCTTATGAGGCTTGCATTAAAATTATGCAAGCCTCTGATGAAATGTTTGAGGACTTATTACAAATAAAATAAGGTAATTGACATGCGGGTAACACAAAAGATTATATATAGCCATATAATTGAAAATTTAGGTAATATCACCGAAGATATCAAAAATTTAAATGAAATGATATCTAGTGGGAAAAAAATCAGACATCCTTCAGATGACCCTATAGGCACAGTTAATATTTTAGAAATAGAAAAATTACTTTCTTCTATAAAACAATACAGAAGAAACGTAGAATTTGGAAACAATTGGCTTAGAGATATGGAGAGTGTGATCCAAAACAGTATGGAAACTGTGGTAAGGGCCAAAGAAATTGCAGTTCAGATGGCAAATGATACTTACAATGCAGCACAGAGGAAAGATGCAGCTATGGAAATAGATGCTATCTTAAGGGAAATGGTATCTCTAGCAAATTCAAAGTTTCAGAAAAAATACATATTTTCTGGGTATAAAACAGACACTTCACCATTTGAAGTAACAGAGAATGCAGATGGAAAAATCACCAGTGTAACATATAATGGAGATAAAAATTCTATAAAAATAAAGATTTCTCAAAACAATTATATAAAAATTGGTAAATATGGCACAGAGATATTTGGTGAAGAAACTGAAGAAAGTTATGCCTTTTCTGTGCTTATTAGATTGAGAGATGCTTTAGAAAATAATGATATTTCTGGTATACAAAATGAGTTGGATAATCTTGATCAAATTCATCAACGTTTGAGTAATAACATTTCAGATATAGGCGCAAAGATGAATAGGCTAGAGATAAGAAAAAATATATTTTCACAAAGTGAGTTAGATTTGCAAGAAAGGTTATCTACCATTCAAGATACAGATATTGCAGAAGCCATTACAATGCTAAAATCCAAAGAGGCTATTTACCAAGCAGCACTTCTATCCTCTACTAAGATTACTCAAATAAGCTTAGTAAATTACCTGTAAGTATTAATTCCCACTTAAAATTGGCTACTTTACTGGTTTATTGATTAGAAGTCAATTTTTTGACATCGGGGCTTATTTAAAAAAATCTGTGACTAAAAATGGAATTGTCCAAATACCCAGGGCTACGTCAAAGTCAGGCCATAAGTAATTTAACAAAAATAAAAAATCCAAATTTCAAAATCCAAATGCCAAATGGGCTTGATTTGACATTTGGGCTTTGTCATTTGTCATTTTAAGATTTGGTATTTTTCTAATGTCCATCATCTTGTATTCACGAAGTCGCCGAAGGCGATTTCCCGAAGGGCAAGATAGCCTTACGGCAATTGTAAAATGAAGATTGCAAAGTCATTTTCCCCCTCCTTTCGCAGTTGTAGTGGAATTGGGGTCTAACCTACAAAATACAGTTAACTGCCTCTGACTTAGCTAGAATAAAACTTTTACAAAATTGTTATGAAATTGTCAATGAGATTGGATTCCCCAAATCTTCGTTTGTTCTACAAGAAACCCCGTAAGTATGCCCCCTGTCGGCAGACAGGGGTGAAAAATGGCCAAATATAGGCAAGTTTTGATTTTAAGGTGTCAAAGTTGAGTATGAGCTACTTTTCGGCCTCCGTATTCTTGAAATATAGGGAAATAAAAAACTTCAGCTCAATGCCTTGCTTGACTTATATAGGGCCATTGACATAGTTCATCATAAACGTTACACTTCAAATGGAGGTGATGAAAATGCCTACAAAAAATCCACGATTAAATGTGGTATTAGAACATGAAGTTTATCAAACATTAAGCAAAATCGCTAAAAAAAAGGGAATTTCCTTATCACTTTTGGCCAGGGATTTGATCAAAGAGTCTTTAGAGATATATGAAGATATCTACTGGAATGAGGTAGCAGAAAAAAGGGATGAGACTTTTTCTTATGAAAAGGCATTATCTCATAAAGACATTTGGAAATAATGGAATATTGCCTTTATTATCATCCTGATATAAAAAAAGAAGACCTTCCTAAGATTCCTAATAACATAAGAGATAGAATTAAAAGGGCAATAGAAAAAAGATTGTTAAAAGAACCATTAAAGTATGGGGAACCACTAAAAAGGAGTTTGCAAGGCTATCGCAAGTTAAGGGTAGGTGATTATAGAGTTATTTACAAGATGGAAAAAAAGAATATTATTATCCTAAAAATAGGACATAGAAAAGAGGTATATGATAAAGTTCATATGCGCATTAAAGTGTAATGCTTGTCCTGCTGGGATGCAGTGTGGGGTCAAACTTACAAAATACATTTAATTGCCTCTGGAACTTTCATAAGATTTTACTTGTCAAGATTAGTGTGTTTTGATAAATAATTTATAAATAACTTAAGGAGTAAGATAAATGAAATTAAAAGGTGACAAATTTTACATCTTATCTTTTTTGTTATACTTGTTTTTAGGTACAAATCTGGTAACAGCAAAGGATTTTCCATTTAAATCCTCACCTATAAATCCAGCATTTGAGAAATTTATTAAAGAGATTAAAGAGGGTAAAGTCCCAAAAAGGCTTACTGGGAAACATCCGCTGGGTTTAATCCCTAATCCTATTAAATTAAGGCCCCATAAACCTGAAAAGGAATTGAAAGCACTAACGCTACCAAACAGATATGATTTGAGAGATGAAGGCCTGCTTACACCAATAAAAGATCAAAATCCATACCGCACATGCTGGGCATTTGCCACCTATGGCTCTTTAGAATCAGACCTTTTAAAATTAAGTCAACCTGCTTATGATTTTTCTGAAAACAATTTGGTAAATAAACATGGCTTTGACCCTGGATTTAATGATGGTGGAAATATCTCTATGAGTTCTGCCTATCTAGCAAGGGGAGATGGCCCTGTGCTTGAAAGTTGTGACCAATATCCAAATCCAGGTGGGAGCCCTAACTGTCCAAGGGTTAAATATATAGAAGATATCGTTTGGTTGCCAGGAAGGGCAAATACAAATGACAATCAATATTTAAAACAGGCTGTATATTATCATGGCGCTGTTTATACCAGTATGTATTGGGATGGTGATTTTTACAATAAGAGCACCTATACCTATTATTACAATGGGACAGAGAATGCCAATCATGCCGTTGTCATAGTGGGTTGGGATGACAATAAAGAAACACAAGCATCAAACCCAGGGGCATGGATTGTCAGAAACAGTTGGGGAGAAGGTTTTGGAGAAGGAGGTTATTTTTATGTTTCATATTATGACACAGCATTTGCCTTTAACACCAATGCCTACTTTATAGACAAGCCTGATTTAAATAATGGAAACTTTACTATACATCAGTATGATGAACTTGGACTGGAGAATGCCCTGGGTTGTGGCAATACTATTTATGGGGCAAATGTCTTTAGAGCCAATAAATTTCAAAAGATAGAGGCTGTATCATTTTTTGCATACGAGCCTGCTGATTATGAAATAAGGGTATATAAAAATTGCAACAATCCCAATAATATCTCTGGTTCTCCTGCAATAACACAAACAGGCAGTATCTCTGAGCCAGGTTATTATACTATTGATTTAAACACACCAGTATATGTGGAAAAAGACAGTTATTTTCTTGTAATAGTTAAATTTACAACAACCAGTAGTGATGCATATCCGTTAGGAATAGAAGAAAAAATCAATAATTATTCAAGCGGGGCTACATGCAATTCTGGAGAAAGTTTTGTAAGTTGTGATGGGGTAACTTGGGATGATATTTGTGGTTATTATGATTTGACAAATGTTTGTATAAAGGCACTTGCTACTTCTACTTTCACCCCTACCACAGACATTACACCCATTATAATGCTACTTCTTGGCGAGTGATAAGTCCTTACTCCCCAAGCAATGTCATCAATTTGTCATCACAATTTGGGGTCTATAATTAAAAGTGAGAGTAAAAAATAGGGAATGAAATTAAGAAGCCTTCTTTATGTGATATAAATGATAAATGGCTAGGGGAACATTTGTGGCTAACGGGGTCAGTCAATAATGTTGAATTATTGTGACTCGGTTTGAATTGCCGGATGTTCTCCTGCCAATACCCTGTCTAATGGAAAGGTGCCTTTAAGTGGCTATTATAGACGGGATAAAGGTATTGGCAGAGCCATAAAATATCAAACATAAAGGAGGGTGAGGCGTGAAAAGGTTATCTGGAGGAATCGATATTGGCAGTGATAATCATCACATAATTATCATGGATGATGAAGAACAGATTTTGTATGACCAGAAGATAGCACACAAATTCAGTGAATTTTATAAGGCAGTTAGAGAATTTAGAGAGATTGAGAAAAGAGAAGGTGGGATAATATCATTTGCAATTGAAGGAAAGAATGGATACGGA